>JAFABT010000171.1 GCA_023425905.1 Actinomycetes bacterium
CCGTAAAGGCTTGCGTTGATCACAGCGGTTGGTCCGCCGGATTGTCCTACGATTGCATTTTTCTTCATGTAATAATATCCTCCAAGTTTGCATATGCCATGGGCACCTTCCCTATTCTATAATAGAACGGGTTTCTTTGCAACTGGGAAATATTTGGCCCATAAAAGGGAGGAGCCGGTGAAATGTGACTTTCACCGGCCAGTTATGAAAAAAAGTTTTATTTTTAACAAGTATTGGAGTTCTTCTTGTTACTGTCTTAATTATAAAAGACAGATGTGAAAAAAGTTTGTAGAAGGTGTAAATAAATTTTGTACGTCTTGTGAAAAAACTGTGAATGAATGGTGTTGGCTTTTTATAAATGATTGTAGACGATTTATGCAACTGTAGCTGATTATAACTGAATAATTATGAAATAAGAGTATTATGAAATCGCATTGGTAGTAACATACTATACAACAAATTATACAACACTATAAAATCTTCTCTATTTCCGTTCTAAACCATTCAATATTCAAGTGAGTATAAACTCAGTTTCTGAATGAATTTTCAATATATCTATACGAACTGTGAAATTTTTGAGTTCTTCCAAATAACATAGGCCTGCCTATATCAATGGCTTCATGGTAATACTTATGAATTATTGGTAACACCTTTGGAAGAATGGGAACTGTTCTATTTATACCATTGCTAGTTTTTACTCCGCCAGTATATGTCCTGTTTTCTAGATCAATGTTATTTACTGCAAGAGTAATGACCTCACCTGGACGCCAGCCAGAGTAGCATTGAACAATAGTCATCCAATGCGGAAATTCCCGTTTCGGTTGTTACATCGGAACTTTTAGGCCTGGGTGATCCTGGGCCTTTTTCGATGGAGGGAATTGTATGCAGATCAAGAAATTACTTACACCCTATAATTTTAATACCGGTACTGCGGACCGCATTAAGTATATTGCAATCCATTATGTAGGGGCCCTGGGAGGAGCAGAAGCGAACTGTAAATACTATGCCTCCCAGTACATTGGGGCCAGTGCCCACTATTATGTTGGGTTTGACGGGGAAGTTTGGCAGTCCGTTGAGGAAAAGTAATTTCTTTATTTATTATGAAACAAGCACTTATCTATTCGGAAGTATATATAAATATACTAGAAATATAAATAAAGGAATCATGAATATGCATTATGATTATCAATATGGGAATTTATATTCAAGAGGAAATATTTATTCAGGCATGAACTGGATACCTACACCAGTTGAAAGAAGAGCAAATTATAATTATAAACTTTTTGAAAATCAAATTACAGCACCCACAGGCCCGACAGCTCCCACAGGCCCGACAGCTCCCACAGGCCCCACAGCTCCCACAGGTCCCACAGCTCCAACAGGTCCCACATTTCCAGGCTTTCCAGGGATCAAAATACTAACAGGCCCTATGACCCCAACAGGCCCTATGACCCCAACAGGCCCTATGGCCCCAACAGGTCCTATGGCCCCAACAGGTCCTATTATCCCAATAGATGAATTTGAAAATATTGAGTCACAAGAGTCGCCATCTTTATTACCGAGTACAATTGTTTCAATCATTGAAGATTGCATGGATTACATGGTTTATGTCTGGATGAAAGATGGAGATAATTTTTGGCTGATTCCTAGAAGCAGTACTCAGAGAACTGTTTCTGGTTACCGATGGAATCAAAACGCAGTGTGGAATAATGAGGAAATATACTACAACGATATTTATAGTGTTACATGTGTTTCTTAAAATCCAGGATCAGGATGGGGCCCTACAAATCCAGGACTGACGGAACAAATAAATCTGCTCACAATTCCGTGCAATAAGGCGGGTATCCGGTATTCGGTCCCGCCTCTCTAGAATTTACCCAAAAGAAAACGCCCATCGACTATTCCGACAGGCGTTTCTAAATAGGGAGGGCTCCCGATGAATAATTAAATATGAATTTTATGTCGTTATTATACTATTAAGATATAAAACTTCAACCTTACGCCCCATCCCACGCATATAATCGAATATCCGTGTATTCATCCAAATCTGTAAATTATACCGGTTATATGAGTATGAAAGCGCCTTCTGCTATGGATTCGAATTTTATTTCAAAAATTAGAAGTGTTCCAAATTTTAGCCTGGGGGACAATATTTTATTTGCCCGGATAAATATTCCGCTGTTACAGCCTATAATTAAGTGAATAACAGTATATAATCTTTATGCAAGTCGGTGATATATCATTACACTCGTTGTAAAGCCTGAATTTCAACTCCAGGTGTGAAAGTAATTGGACCAACATTAAAATTGATTATTAATATAGGAGATGTTGTAGGAATGGACCATATAGTAAATGAGAATTATAAAATTATTTTAATAACCATGGATAAAAGTGATCACTTTTGGAAGGTTATGGATAATGGTGCTAGAGAAATGGCTTCTATGTTAGGTGTTACATATGAATGGGACGCTCCCTTAACGAGAGATGTAAATAAACAAATTGAAATATTTAATAATGCCGTAGTAGCGGGAGCAGATGCAATAATGTTAGCGGCGAGTGATCCTTTAAAGATTTCAAGAGCAGTTGAAGAAGCGAAAG
>JAFABT010000228.1 GCA_023425905.1 Actinomycetes bacterium
GCCGGGCTCACGACGTCGCGCCCCGTGGCCGACGTCGAGCGGGCGGCGGTCGCGGCGCTGCGCGGACCGGTGCGGCTGGTGCCGAGGTTCCGGGTCGTGGTCTCGGAGCCGCGGGCGGGCGTCCGGGAGATCGCCGCCGAGCGCGGCTACCTTCGCGAGACGGGCAACCTGCTCTTCCATCTCGCGCTGCTCGCGCTGCTCGTGAGCGTCGCGACCGGGCAGCTGCTCCACTACCGGGCGCAGGCGATCGTCGTCGAGGGCCGGGGTTTCGCGAACGCGGAGATCGACTACGCGACCTTCGAGCACGGGCCGTGGTTCGACCCGTCGTCCCTCGTGCCGTTCTCGCTCACGCTCGACCGATTCACGTCCGCGTTCGACCCGCTCACGCTTGCCTCGCGGGACTTCACGGCCGAGGTGACGCTGCGCGAACCCGGGCATGCGGAGCGCCCCGAGACGATCAAGGTCAACCACCCGCTCGCCGTCGGGGGTGCGAGCGTGTACCTCCAGGGCAACGGCTTCGCGCCCGACGTCGAGGTGCGCGACGCCGACGGCAACCTCGCCTTCGCGGGGCCCGTGCCGTTCCTCGCGCAGGACGAGCTCTACACGTCCCAGGGCGTCGTCAAGGTGCCCGACGTGACGAGCGGCGACCAGGTCGCCCTCGTCGGGTACCTGCTGCCGACGGGGCGGGAGGAGGCTCCTGGGCTGTGGCGGTCGGTGCACCCGCAGCCGCTCGACCCGGTCCTCGTGCTCTCCGTGTGGCGAGGCGACCTCGGCCTCGACGAGGGCGTCCCGCAGAACGTCTACCGGCTGCGCGAGGACGACATGACGCAGGTCCTCGACGACGCCGGCGATCCCGTCACCCTCGTCCTCCACCCCGGGGAGACGGTCGACCTGCCCGAGGGGCTCGGGGCGGTCACGTTCGGGGAGCTGCCGCGCTTCATCGCGGTCGACCTCCGGCACGACCCTGCGCTCGGCGCGACGCTCGTCTCGGCGCTGCTCGCGCTCGCGGGGCTGTGCGTGTCGCTGTTCACACCGCGACGACGCGTCTGGCTTCGGTTGACGCGTGAGGAGGGACGTACAGTGGTCGCCGCTGCCGCGCTTGCGCGTAGCGACGACGCCGGCCTGGCTGGCGAGCTCGACCGGGTCATGGCGGCCATCGACCCGGCCGCGACCCCCACCGCCGACGGACCCGACCCCGCTGCACCGGCCGGTGCCGCCACTGAGGGAGAACGATGACGACCGCCGAGCTCAGCGTCCTGCTCGTCTGGGGCGCGATGACCGCGTACACGATCGCGTTCATCTCCTACAGCCTCGTCCTGGCCCGCAAGGTCGACGACCCGACGCGGGCGTACGGCGGCAAGGCGGCGGGCATCGCGCGTTCGACGTCGCTCGTCGGTCTTGCGCTCCACCTCGCGGGTGCTGTGACGCGGGGCCTCGCGGCGGGCCGGGTGCCGTGGGCGAACATGTACGAGTTCACCCTCGTCGGGGTGCTCGTGGCCGTCGTGGTCCTCGTCCTCGTGCTGCGGGGCCGACCGTTGCCGTTCCTCGGCGTCGCGGTCATGGGCTTCGGCGTGCTCGCGCTGCTCGTGGCGTTGCTGCTCTTCTACCAGTCGGCCGAGGGCGTGCAGCCCGCGCTGCAGTCGTACTGGCTCGTCATCCACGTCGGGGTCGCGGTCATCGCGACGGGCATCTTCACGGTCGCCTGCGCAGTGGCCGTCCTCCAGCTGTGGAAGGGCCGCCGCGAGGAGCAGGCGGCCGGCGTCGAGCGCCCCGCGGCGTCAGGCGCGTTGGCCACGGTGCTCGACCGGCTGCGCCACGTGGGGCGCACCTGGGCATGGCTCGACAACGTCCCGGCCTCGCGCGTGCTCGAGGCGCTCGCATTCCGGCTCAACGCGATCGCGTTCGTGTTGTGGACGTTCACGCTCATCGCCGGCTCGATCTGGGCGGAGAAGGCCTGGGGCCGGTTCTGGGGCTGGGACCCCAAGGAGACGTGGACCTTCGTCATCTGGGTCATCTACGCCGCCTACCTGCACGCCCGCACGACGCGGGGCTGGGCGGGGCGTCGGGCCGCGTGGTTCGTGCTCGCGGGCTTCGCCGCGGTGCTCGCCAACTACACGATCGTCAACGTGTTCTTCTCGGTGAAGCACGGGTACTCCCAGCTCTGAGCGCGGGCTGCTCCTCGCGCCGACGGCGTCAACTACCAAGATTTGTTGTAGTCCACTATCGAAGTTTGTTGTAGTGACGACCGAAAGTCTTGGTAGCGTCGACCGCCATGAGCACTGACTACCTGCCACGGCTCGTCGATGACCAGCTCGCCCGTGCCCTTCGCTCCACCGGCGCGGTCGTGCTCGAAGGACCCAAGGCCTGCGGCAAGACCTCCACCGCCAGTCAGCAGGCGGCGTCCGCGGTCAGGCTTGACTCGAACCCGCCCCTGCGCACCGCCGCGCTCACGGACGCGACCATCCTCCTGCCCGGCCCGGTGCCGCGATTGATCGATGAGTGGCAGCTCGTCCCCGACGTCTGGAACGTCGTCCGCGCGGAGGTCGACGCGCGGCAGGCCGATGGGCAGTTCATCCTCACCGGCTCCGCGACGCCTGCCGACGATGTGTCACGGCACACCGGTGCCATGCGCTTCGCCCGAGTCCGCATGGCGCCGATGAGCCTGTTCGAGTCTCGCGACTCCGCGGGCGGGATCCGCCTCGGGGAGGTTCTCGATGGCCAGCGACCGTCGTCGGCCGGCACCTCGGCCACGCTCGGGGATGTCGCTGACCTGCTGTGCCGTGGAGGGTGGCCGCCCAATCTTCGCCGCACCACCGAAGAGGCCCAAGAGGCAAATCGCGATTACCTGCGTTCCATGGTCGCGGCCGACCTTCCCGGTGAGCCCGCCCGCGACCCGATCAAGCTCGCGGCCCTCCTGCGTGCCCTCGCGCGTGCTGTCGGAACCTACACGAGCGCCGCCACACTCATCCGTGACGTGACTGGAACGGGTGAGACTCTCAATCCACGCACCCTCACCTCCTACCTCGACGCGCTAGCCCGGCTCTGGGTCGTGGTCGACCAGCGCGCGTGGGGTGGCCATCTGCGATCGAGTACGCCAGCGCGGAAGGCGCCCAAGCGCCACCTTGCGGACCCATCGCTCGCCGCCGCGGCGCTCGGCGCGTCCCCGGCAGCTCTGCTCGCCGACCCCGAGACGTTTGGCCAGCTCTTCGAGTCGATGGCGTTCCGTGATCTGTCCGTCTACGCACAGGCGCTCGGCTGGGAGCCGTACTCCTACCAGGATTCGGCGTCCGAGATCGACGTCGTCCTCGTACGCGACGGTGCCTGGGCAGGAATCGAGGTCAAGCTCACGGGGAGCAGCCCCGCAGTGCTCGACGCCGCCGCGGCGGGCCTGCTCCGCGTGGCCGACCGGATGCGGTCAACTCCGGTCGCGCTCGCCGTCGTCACCGCGACGGGGCCGTCCTACCGCCGGGCAGATGGCGTCGACGTCATTGCTTTGACCGACCTGAGGCCGTGAGGGCTACGGGCTCCCTCGCCCTTCGCGATGAGAGTGGCACGTGCGGCTCAGCCCCGAGGCTCCTCCCGCGGCTCGTCCGCGCCCGTCGCGTCGTCCGCGGTCGGTGGAGCTGAGTCGGCTTGCGCGTCCCGCTGGGCCTTCTCCGCGCGGCGTCGCTGCTGCTCGAGGCCCCAGAGGAAATCGGGGTCGTCGTCGGGGGCGAGCGGGGCGCTGGTCGCGGTGCGTGCCTGCTCCGCATGCCACGCGGCCGGGGTGCCCCTGCCTGCACGGTTGTAGCGACCGGCCGGGGGAGCGCCCGACGCGTTGCGCTTGCGGGACCGGATGGTGCGGCTCACCGCGAACCACACGATCGGTCCGATCGGCGTGAAGATGATGATGGGGATGACCCACCAGATCTTGCCGACGTTGAGACGCTCGTCGTCGTCCTCCGAGAGCGCGACGTCGATCGCCGCGAACACGGTGACTCCGATGAGGAGCAGGTACGGGAGGTAGCGCATGCCCCCCAGGGTAGGCGACTACTCGGGGCCGCCGGGGTGCTGCGGGCGGCGACGTGCGCCCCCGTGGGAGGGCTGCGGCGCCTAGGCTGAGCGCGTGCCTCTCGTCGTCTACACCCTCGTCCGCCTCGGCGTCGTCGCCGTCGTCTTCGTCGCCTTGTGGTTCCTGGGGCTGCGGGGGTGGCCGGGCGCGTTCATCGGGATGGGAGCGGCCGTCGCGGTGAGCTTCGCGGTGAGCTACCTGTTCTTCGGTGGTGTGCGGGACCAGGCGGTGCGGTGGGTTGCGGAGCGGGACGCCGCGCGCCGTGAGCGGGCCTCGCAGCCCGGCGAGGACGAGCAGGTCGAGGACCAGGCGGTCGAGGACCTGCCGGCCCCGCCGGCCCCGCCTACCGA
>JAFABT010000237.1 GCA_023425905.1 Actinomycetes bacterium
GACCTGGGTGGGCTGGTGGGGGTCGTGGTCGACGGGCTCGAACCACACCGTGTGCGCGTCCGAGCCCTCGACGGGACGCAGCGCCGCGCCGCGCGGCACGGTGAGGCTCACCTGGTCGGCGGCCGAGCCGTACCCGAAGCGACCGTAGATCGCCGGCTCGGCGGCGAAGAGGAACGAGAACGCCTCACCGCGCTGCCGGGCGTGGTCGAGGTGCCCCGTGATCATCGTGCGGAGCAGACCCTGCCGGCGGCTGTCCGGGCGCACGCTCACCCACGTGAGCGCCGCGGCGCGGGCGGACCCGCCCGGGAGCGGGAGCACGGCGGGATAGGAGCAGTGGAAGGCGACGAGACGACCGTCGTCGTCCTCGATGCCGACCGCGCGGTCCCACGGGAAGGAGATCGGGAGGCCGGCCTCGACCTCCGGGTCGCGGGCGGAGATGAAGGCTTGGCCGTCGACCTGGAAGACGTCCTCAAGGCGGTCGGGGCCGAGCGGGACGAGCGTGGGGGCAGGGCGCTGAGCAGGGCGGGGCATGGATCCACCCTGCCGCACGGGTCCGGCGGGCGCGAACGACGCGGCGTCGTCCGCGCCCGACCGGGCCAGCGCGAGGGGGCTCGTCGGGCTGGTCAGCCGAGCACGCGCCGGGAGCTGATGACGCCGGTGTCGAAGCCGGCGAGGTGGAGCCCGCCGTGGAAGCGCGCGTGCTCGATCTTCACGCAGCGGTCCATGACGACGGCGAGCCCGGCCTCTTCGGCGCGGCGTGCGACCTCCTCGTGCCACGAGCCGAGCTGCAGCCAGATCGCCTTGGCGCCGACGGCGATCGTCTCGTCGAGCACGGTGGGCAGGTCGTCGTGCCGACGGAACACGTCGACGAGGTCTGGGACGACCGGGAGCGCGTCGAGCGAGGGGTACACCGGGTGGCCGAGGATCTCCGTCGCACGCGGGTTGACGAAGTAGACGTCGTACGGCGAGCTCGACAGCAGGTACGTCGCGACGAAGTAGCTGGCCCGCGACGGGTTGGCCGACGCCCCGACGATCGCGATCGAGCGGGTGC
Organism: Actinomycetes bacterium; assembly: GCA_023425905.1. GTDB lineage: Bacteria > Actinomycetota > Actinomycetes > Actinomycetales > Cellulomonadaceae > JAFABT01. The sequence continues at coordinate 1,052 of JAFABT010000237.1, forward strand.
GCCGCAGCAGCGCGAGGCGCTCGGGAGCGGAGGGGCCGGCCCAGGTCCGCTCCCCGGGGGCGGGCGTCGTCGTGGGCACGGCGCACGCGTCGGCCCCTGCCACCGGCGGGATGAACTGTGTCATCGGGAGACTCCCGTCGCGGTCGTGAGCGCCTGGTCGAGGTCCCAGAGGATGTCCTCGACGTCCTCGATGCCGACGCTGATGCGGACGAGGTCGCCGGGCACGCCAGCGGCCTCGAGCTGCTCGGCCGACAGCTGCTGGTGCGTCGTCGAGCCGGGGTGGATGACGAGCGTGCGCGCGTCTCCGATGTTCGCGAGGTGGCTCGCGAGCTCGAGCCCTTCGATGAACCGCCGGCCCACCTCGCGCGCCGCGAGGTCACCAGCCGGGGCGAGCCCGAAGGCGAAGACCGAGCCGGGGCCCGTCGGGAAGTAGTGCTGCGCGCGCTCGTGGTGCGGGTGGGTTGCGAGCCCTGCCCAGTTGACGTACGCGACGCGGGGGTCCGACTCGAGCCACTCGGCGACGACGCGGGCGTTGGCGAGGTGGGCGTCGATCCGCTGCGGGAGGGTCTCGACGCCCTGCAGCAGGTTGAACGCGGCCTGCGGCGAGAGCGCGGGGCCGATGTCGCGCAGCTGCTCCGAGCGCAGCTTGGTGAGGAAGCCGTACTCGCCGAAGTTCTCCCACCAGGACACGCCGCCGTAGGAGGGGACGGGCTCGGTCATCTGCGGGAAGCGCCCGTTGCCCCAGTCGAAGCGTCCTGACTCGACGACGACGCCGCCGAGGGTCGTGCCGTGGCCGCCGAGGAACTTCGTCACCGAGTGGATGACGATGTCTGCGCCGTGCTCGATCGGGCGGACGAGGTACGGCGTGCCGAGGGTCGCGTCGACGACGAGCGGCACCCCCGCGGCGTGCGCGACCTCGGCGAGGCCCGCGAGGTCGGCGATCTCGCCCGACGGGTTCGCAATGACCTCGACGTAGACGACCTTCGTCTCCGGGCGGATCGCCGCGGCGAAGTCCGCCGGGTCCGTGCCGGGCACGAAGGTCGTCTCGACCCCGAAGCGGCGCAGCGTGACGTCGAGCTGGGTGACGGTGCCGCCGTAGAGGCTCGCGGCGGCGACGACGTGGTCGCCCGCCCCGCACAGCGCGGCGAAGGTGATGAACTCTGCGGACATGCCCGAGCTCGTCGCAACCGCGCCGATCCCGCCCTCGAGGGAGGCGAGCCGCTCCTCGAGCGCCGCGACGGTGGGGTTGCCGATGCGCGAGTAGATGTTGCCGTACTTCTGCAGCGCGAAGAGGTTCGCGGCGTCGGCGGTGTCCTTGAAGACGAAGGACGTCGTCTGGTAGATCGGCACCGCGCGGGCGCCCGTGGCCGCGTCGGGCACGCCGCCCGCGTGAAGGGCACGGGTGCGGAATCCGAAGGTCTTCTCGGTCATGCGGTGCGGGCCTCCTCGGCCGGGACGCCGCGCGGGGAGTGCTGCGCGACTGGTGCTGATGGTGCTGAACGGGCGTGCGTGAGGATCTGCGCGATCTCCTCGACCGCCCAGGGGTTCTGCAGCGACGTCGTGTCGCCGAGCGGCTCGGAGTCCTTGAGCTGGGCGAGCAGACGACGCAGGATCTTGCCGGAGCGCGTCTTGGGGACCTCGGGGACGACGACGATATCCCGGGGCTTGGCGATGGGGCCGATCTCGGTCGCCACGTGGGCGCGGAGGGCGTCGCGCAGCTCCTCGGCCCGGGCGTGCCACGCGGCGGGGTCGATCGTGCCGCCGTCCGCGGCGGAGGCGCCGGGGGCCTGGGCGGGGACGACGAAGGCGACCGCCGCCTGCCCCGTCACGGGGTCGTGGACGCCCGTGACCCCGGCCTCTCCGACCGCGGCGTGCGACACGAGGGCGGACTCGATCTCGATCGTCGAGAGCAGGTGGCCGGAGACGTTGATGGCCTCGTCGACGCGACCGAGCAGCCAGATGTTGCCCTCGGCGTCGTAGCGCGCCCCGTCTCCCGCGAGGAAGAACCCCTGCTCGTGGAAGCGTGCGAAGTAGGAGTCTCGGTAGCGGCCGGGGTCACCCCAGATCGTCCGCGCCATGGCCGGCCAGGTCCCCGCGACGACGAGGAGCCCGGTCTCGTCAGGGCCGAGCTCCGTGCCGTCCTCGCCGACGACGAGGACCCGGACGCCGGGGCTGGGGCGGGTCGCCGAGCCCGGGGCCCCCCGCCGCGCCCCCGGGG
>JAFABT010000274.1 GCA_023425905.1 Actinomycetes bacterium
GGCGGACGCGTCCGCGATGACGACGCAGGTCCTCGACCTCTGGCGCCGCGGCCTCGAGGCGTTGCGCTCGGGCGACCTCGCCACGGTCGAGCGCGAGCTCGACTGGGTCATCAAGCACCGGATGATCGAGCGCTACCGGGCGAAGCATGACATCGGCCTCGACGACGCCCGGGTCGCCCGGCTCGATCTCGCGTACCACGACATCTCGCGCACCGAGGGCCTCTTCCACCTCATGGCCGCCCGGGGGCTCGTCGACCAGGTCGTCACCGAGCAGCAGATCGTCGAGGCCATGGCGCTGCCCCCGGCGACGACGCGCGCAAAGCTGCGCGGCGACTTCGTGCGTGCCGCGCAGGAGGCTCGGCGGGACTACACGGTCGACTGGGTCCATCTCAAGCTCAACGACCAGGCGCAGCGCACCGTGCTGTGCAAGGACCCGTTCCGTGCGGTCGACGAGCGGGTGGAACGTCTCATCGAGTCGATGTGACCGCCCGGCGAGCGCCCCGACGACGGACACGCGAGCGCGCGCGACGTAGAGTGTCCCGGTCCTCGTGCTGACCGTCGAAGAGGTTCCTGTGCGTCACTGTCCTCCGTCCGCCGCGACGGCCCCTGCCGTCGCGCCTCGCGCGCGGCGAGGCTGGCGGCGCGTCTGGGCGCTGCTCCTCGTGCCGGTCCTCGTCCTCGGCCTCGCGGCGTGCGGGTCCGCCGCGGAGCCGTCGTTCGACGTCCGGGTCGTCGGTGACGCGTCGGCACCGCAGCTGCAGTTCACCACCCCGCTCGAGGTGACCGAGGCGTCGTCCGTCGTCCTCGCGGAGGGTTCCGGGCACCGCCTCGTCGACGGCGAGCCCGTGCTGCTCGACTACCGGCTCGTGTCGGCGGTCGACGGATCCCTCATCGAGCAGACGTACGGCTCCGTGCCCAAGGTGCTCCGTCTCACGCCGGACGTGCTCGGCACGGAGCTCTACGACGCGCTCCTCGGTCTCACGGTGGGGACGCGGCTCGTCGTGTTCGTGCCGCCGGACGCAGAGGGTGTCCAGAACGCGACGGTCGTCCTCGTCGACGTGCGCTCGACGCGCGCGGAGGGGGAGGCGAACGTCCCGCGCCCCGAGCTTCCGGAGGTCGTGCTCGACGACACCGGGTCGCCGTCGATCTCGATCCCGGAGGGTGACCCGCCGGCTGATCTCGTCGTCGAGACGCTCATCAAGGGGGCCGGCGCGCAGGTCGCCGAGGGCGCGACGATCACGGTCCAGTTCACGGGATTCCGGTGGAGCGACGGCGTCGTCGTCGACTCGACCTGGGACCGTGACGGGCCGACGTCCTTCACGATGTCGGGCGTCGTCAAGGCCTGGCCACAGGGCCTCGTCGAGCAGACCGTCGGGTCGCAGGTGCTCCTCGTCGTCCCCCCGGCCTATGGTTTCGGCGGGCTGCCGGACCACGAGCTCGCCGACGAGACGCTCGTCTTCGTCGTCGACATCCTTGCCGCGGGCCCGGGGAGCCCGGGCGCCACCGAGGACGCACCGGCAGACGAGGCCGCAGCCGATCCCGACGACACGAAGAAGGACAAGAGCTGACATGAGCGTTGCCGTCCGTGTGATCCCGTGCCTCGACGTCGACGCGGGTCGCGTCGTCAAGGGCGTGAACTTCCAGAACCTGCGCGACGCGGGCGACCCGGTCGAGCTCGCGCACCAGTACGACCTCGAGGGTGCGGACGAGATCACCTTTCTCGACGTCTCGGCGTCGTCGGGCAATCGCGAGACGACCTACGACGTGGTGCGCAGGACGGCGGACCAGGTGTTCGTGCCGCTCACGGTCGGCGGCGGGGTCCGGTCCACGGACGACGTCGACCGGCTGCTGCGTGCCGGCGCGGACAAGGTCGGCGTCAACACGGCAGCGATCGCTCGCCCCGAGCTCGTCGCCGAGATCGCGCAGCGGTTCGGGAGCCAGGTGCTCGTGCTGTCGGTCGACGCCCGCCGCGTCACGGGCGAGACCCGGACCGAGTCCGGCTACGAGGTCACGACCCACGGCGGACGCCGCGGGACGGGGATCGACGCAGTCGCGTGGGCGCGGCGCGCGGTCGAGCTCGGCGCGGGTGAGGTGCTGCTCAACTCGATGGACGCGGACGGCACGACGTCCGGATTCGATCTCGAGATGCTCGCGGACGTGCGCCGCGAGGTCGGAGTTCCGCTCATCGCGAGCGGCGGTGCGGGCACGGTCGAGCACTTCGTCGAGGCCGCCCGAGCCGGCGCGGACGCCCTGCTCGCAGCGAGCGTCTTCCACTTCGGGACACTGACGATCGGTGCGGTGAAGGCGGCGCTGCGCGACGCGGGTGTCGAGGTGCGCTGACCTCGCCGCGCGGGTGCTCAGGCGAGGCTGCGGGCGCCCGGGAGGACGTCGGCGAGCGCCTGGACGTCGTGCGAGGCGCCTTGCGCGGTGACGTCGGCGGCGTCGCCGCGGCCGAAGGCGTGCAGCAGCAGGTCGAGCACGTCGCCGCGCAGCACGACGGTCCCTGCGC
>JAFABT010000289.1 GCA_023425905.1 Actinomycetes bacterium
ACCCTCGCCCGCCGCGTGGGGCTCGCGGCCGGCGTCCAGGTCGGCCACCGGCACCTGCGGGTGACGCTCGGCGACTTCGCCCATGAGGTCGTCGCAGAGCAGACGCTGCCGCTGCCGCACGAGCACCGCGTCGACACGAGCCTCGACCGCGCGGCGCTCCTCATCACGGAACTGCTCGACCGAGTCGGCGCGGACCTCGAGGACGTCGTCGGCATCGGCATCGGCATCCCGGCCCCGGTCGACTCGGCGACGGGCATGGTGTCGGTGCGCGGGATCATGCACGGCTGGGACGAGGTGCACATCGGTCACGTCATGGCCAAGCGCCTCGGCCGTCCGGTGTACGTCGACAACGACGCGAACCTCGGCGCCCTCGCCGAGTCCGTGCTCGGGGCCGCGCGGCAGTACCGGGACGCGGTCTACGTGCGGGCGTCGTACGGCACGGGTGCCGGGATCGTCCTCGCCGGCCAGGTGCACCGTGGCTTCGCCGGGACGGCAGGCGAGATCGGTCACGTCCAGGTCGACCCGGCCGGCGACATCTGCCGGTGCGGGTCCCGCGGGTGCCTCGACACGGTCGTCGGCGCGCAGGCGCTCCTCGGCCCGCTGCGGTCGAGCCACGGCACCCTCACCCTGCGCGACGTCGTGCAGCGTGCGATCGACGGGGATCCGGGCTGCTCCCGCGTCATCTCGGACGCCGGGGCCGCGATCGGCTCCGTCGTCGCCGCGCTCGGCATGGCGGTCAACCCCGAGTGCGTCGTGGTCGGGGGTGAGCTCGCCGAGACCGGCGAGGTCCTCCTCGGGCCGATGCGCGAAGCGATCCGCCGCCGGGTGCTGCTCAACCAGATCGCCCCCCTCGAGGTCATCCCGGCCGGGCTGGGCGAGCGCGCCGAGACGATCGGTGCGCTCATCCTCGCGCTCCAGTCGACCGACCTTCCCCTCCAGGCTCAGGCCGACCAGAGCGAGGAGGCGTCGTGACCCGAACGTCCCCCGTGCGCGGCGCGCCCCGTTCCCGTCCCCCACATAGAGCAGGTGTGCGATGACTGCGCCCCCCAGGGTCCCGTTGCTGTCGATGCAGGGGATCACCAAGCGATACGGCGCCGTCGAGGCCCTCGTCGGCGTCGACCTCGACGTCTACGCCCACGAGGTCGTCGCACTCGTCGGCGACAACGGCGCCGGGAAGTCGACCCTCGCCAAGATGATCTCGGGCGTGCTCCACCCGGACGCGGGCTTCATCGAGATCGAGGGCGAGCAGGTGCAGATCTCCTCGCCCGCGGCAGCGCATGCGCTCGGGGTCGCGACGGTCTTCCAGGACCTCGCCCTGTGCGACAACCTCGACGTCACCGCGAACCTCTTCCTCGGGCGCGAGCTGCGCGTCGGCGGGGCGCTCGACGACAACGGCATGGAGTCGGTCGCGCGGCAGATCCTGCGCGATCTCACGAGTCGGATTCCGTCGGTGCGCTCTCCGCTGTCGACGCTCTCTGCGGGCCAGCGGCAGTCCGTCGCGATCGCCCGGACCCTCATCGGTTCGCCGCGGATCATCGTGCTCGACGAGCCGACCGCGGCGTTGTCGGTCGCGCAGACGGCGGAGGTGCTCACGCACATCGAGCGGCTGCGGGCCCTGGGGCTGGGCGTCGTGCTCATCAGCCACAACATGAACGACGTCCGCGCCGTCTCGGACCGTATCGAGGTGTTGCGGCACGGCCGCAACAACGGGTCCTTCGACGCGAGCACGGCAAGCTACGAGGAGATCCTCGGCGCGATCACCGGTGCCACCCGCGCGGGACGGGTCGCGTCGACCTCGCTCACGCCGCCTCGCTGAGCGAGGTCGGACCGCGTCAGCGGAAGACGACGGTGCGGTGGCCGTCGAGCAGGACGCGGTGCTCGGCGTGCCACCGGACTGCCCGCGCGAGCGCGCGTCGCTCGACGTCCTGGCCGAGCGCGACGAGGTCCTCGACGGTGCGGGTGTGGTCGACGCGCTCGACGTCCTGCTCGATGATCGGTCCCTCGTCGAGGTCGCCCGTGACGTAGTGCGCGGTTGCGCCGATGAGCTTGACGCCGCGGTCGTGCGCCTGGGCGTAGGGGCGGGCGCCCTTGAACGACGGCAGGAACGAGTGGTGGATGTTGATCGCCCGGCCGGCGAGTGCCTCGCAGAGGTCCGCGGAGAGGATCTGCATGTAGCGGGCGAGGACGACGAGCTCGACGTCGAGGTCGCGCACGAGCTCGAGGAGCCGGGCCTCGGCCTCGGCCTTCGTCGCCTTCGTCACCGGCACGTGGTGGAACGGGATGCCGTAGAACTCCGCGAGCGGGGCGAGGACCTCGTGGTTCGAGACCACGGCGACGATGTCGATCGGCAGGTTCTCCGACCGCTGGCGGAACGCGAGGTCGTTGAGGCAGTGCGCGGCGGTCGAGCCCATGACGAGCGTGCGCACCGGACGGTTGGCGACGTCGAGCCGCCACGTCATGTCGAAGCTCGCGGCGAGGCGGGCGAGCGCCGGCTCGAGCTGAGCGCGCCCGGCGGCGGTGATGACCTGGACACGCATGAAGAACAGGCCCGTGTCGGGGTCGCCGAACTGCTGGGACTCGGTGATGTTCCCGCCGTGCTCCGCGAGCAGGCCCGCGACCGCGTGGACGATACCGGGACGGTCGGGGCAGGAGAGCGTGAGGACCCAGTGCGTGGGGGCGGGGGCTGATGCGGTCACGAGGCACGAGGGTACTCGTCTCATCACGGCGCGTGCCGTGCCGCGCGCGCACGTCGTCTGGGACGATGCACGCATGACCGAGGAGCAGCTGGACATTCGGACCGTGACCGACGCCGACGCGGGTGAGCTGCTCACGCTGCGACGGGCCGCCTTCGTCACGGAGGCGCAGATCCACGACGACCCCAACATCCCTCCGCTCACGCAGACGCTCGAGGAGCTGCGCGAGGACCTCGCGCGCGAGGACGTCATCACGCTCGGAGCGTGGCGCGGGCACCGTCTCGTCGGTTCGGTCCGCGTCCTCGTCGAGGGGACGAAGGCGACGCTCGGCCGGCTCGCGGTCGCGCCCGACGTCCAGGGTCAGGGCTTCGGCACGCAGCTCCTCCTCGGCGTCGCGAGCCGCCTGCCTGACGACATGGAGGAGATCTGGGTCTTCACCGGTCAGGACTCCGTGCAGAACCTCGCGCTCTACGCCAAGCACGGGTACACCCACGAGTACGACCAGTCCGTCGGGGACCTCACGTACGCGTACCTGCGCAAGATCCTCGGCTCGGACCCCGCGGCGTCGTGACGGGCGTTGCATCTATAACGATGAAGTTATAGATTAGGCACCATGCACGCACTCGACGTCCTTGGCGACCCGGTCCGCCGGCGCCTGGTCGAGCTCTTCGCCACGGCGGAGCGTTCCGCAGGGGACGCCTCTGACGTCGTGGAGCGCGAGTTCGGCATCAGCCAGCCTGCCGTCGCGCGGCACCTGCGGGTGCTGCGCGACGCGGGGTTCCTCACCCGCCGTGCCGAGGGGCGCCTGCGCATCTACAGCCTCGACCCGGCCGGGCTCGACGCGCTCGAGTCCGTCGTCGGGCGATACCGGGCGCTGTGGAACCAGCGCCTCGACGCGCTCGACACCGAGATCGCTCGGGGGCGGTCCCGCATGCCCATGACGGCGCCCACCCCGTCGACCCCGCCCACGCAAGGAGAATCGCGATGACGCACGCCCCGATCGCCTTCGGCACCCTCAGCCGGCGCGGCGACCTGTTCGACCTGGCCTTCGACCGCGTCTACGCGACGAGCGTCGCCGATGTGTGGGACGCGGTGACGAACCCCGAGCGGCTCGCCCGCTGGATGGCCCCGTACCGGGGCGACCTCGACCTTGGCGGCCGCTGGGAGGCGCTCAACCGCGACGGCTCGGTGTTCTCCTCGGGCACCGTCACCGCGTGCGAGCCGCTGCGCACCTTCACGACGACGTGGGAGTACGCAGGCGAGTCCACCTCCGTCGTCACGGTCACGGTGAGCGAGCACCCGGACGGCGCCGCGCTCGAGCTGCGCCACGAGCGGCTGCACGACCCTGACTACGGGCCCGGCTGGCAGACGTACGTCGAGCAGCTCGACGAGGCGCTCGGCGTCGCACCGTCCGCTGTCGTCGACCCGGGCCGGGCGCCCGGCGTCGCGTGGGGTGAGCGCTACGCGCAGCTCGCGGACGCCTGGCGGCAGCGCTTCGAGTCGCTCGCGCCCGGCCGGTGACGTGCCCGTTCACCCAGGCGGGGTAAGGGGCGGCGGGACTGCGCCCCACCTTGCTACCCTGGGCGACGTCGCGACTGGCGCACTGGTGGGGCACCACCGGGGAGCGACGCAGCAGCTCAAGACTCCGCAGGGTCGCCCGCCTGGGCCCGGGAGCCACCGCACAGGTGTGTGCGCGACTCCTCACGAGCGCGCACCTGCCGCTGACGTCCGCCGCCGACCGCAAGGAGTGCCATGAGCGCCGACCGCCCCACCCCCCTGCTTGACCAGTCCCTCGCCGAGCTCGACCCGGAGATCCAGGCCGTGCTCGACGGCGAGCTCGCCCGCCAGCAGACCACCCTCGAGATGATCGCGTCGGAGAACTTCGTGCCGCGCGCCGTCCTCCAGGCGCAGGGATCCGTCCTCACGAACAAGTACGCCGAGGGCTACCCGGGCCGCCGCTACTACGGCGGCTGCGAGCAGGTCGACGTCGCCGAGAACCTCGCGATCGAGCGCGCCAAGACGCTCTTCGGCGCCGAGCACGCCAACGTCCAGCCGCACTCGGGCGCGACCGCCAACGCGGCCGTGCTCCACGCCCTCATCAACGCGGGCGACAAGATCCTCGGCCTCGAGCTCGCGCACGGCGGCCACCTCACGCACGGCATGAAGATCAACTTCTCCGGCAAGCTCTACGAGGTCGGTGCCTACGGCGTCGACCCCGACACCTTCCGGGTCGACATGGACATCGTCCGCGCGAAGGCGCTCGAGCAGCGCCCTGACGTCATCATCGGCGGCTGGTCCGCCTACCCGCGCCAGCTCGACTTCGCCGCGTTCCGCTCGATCGCGGACGAGGTCGGCGCGAAGCTCTGGGTCGACATGGCGCACTTCGCGGGCCTCGTCGCCGCGGGCCTGCACCCGAGCCCCGTCCCGCACGCCGACGTCGTGTCCTCGACCGTCCACAAGACGATCGGCGGCCCCCGCTCGGGCTTCATCCTCTCCCGCGAGGAGTACGCGAAGAAGATCGACTCCGCGGTGTTCCCGGGCCAGCAGGGCGGCCCCCTCATGCATGTCATCGCCGCCAAGGCCGTCTCGTTCAAGGTCGCGGGCACCGAGGACTTCAAGGACCGTCAGCAGCGCACGCTCGACGGCGCCCGCATCATCGCCGACCGCCTCTGCCAGGCCGACGTCGCCGAGGCGGGCGTGTCCGTCCTCACGGGCGGCACGGACGTCCACCTCGTCCTCGTCGACCTGCGGCACTCCCAGCTCGACGGCCAGCAGGCCGAGGACCTCCTGCACGCGGTCGGCATCACGGTCAACCGCAACGCGGTGCCGTTCGACCCGCGTCCCCCGCGCGTGACGTCGGGCCTGCGGATCGGCACGCCCGCGCTCGCGACCCGCGGCTTCGGCGACGCCGAGTTCACCGAGGTCGCGGAGATCATCGCGACCGCGCTCAAGGGCGGCGCTGACGTCGAGGCGCTCCGGGCGCGCGTCACGGCGCTCGCGGACGCCTTCCCGCTGTACCCGGGCCTGCAGCAGTGACGGCGCAGGTCCTCGACGGCAAGGCCACCGCGGCGGCGATCAAGGCGGACCTCACGGCGCGCGTCTCGGCTCTCGCCGAGCGCGGCGTCGTGCCCGGGCTGGGCACGTTGCTCGTCGGCGACGACCCGGGGTCACGGTGGTACGTCAACGGCAAGCACGCCGACTGCGCCGAGGTCGGCATCGCCTCGATCCGCGAGGAGCTGCCCGCCGACGCGACCCAGGAGCAGGTCGAGGAGGCCGTCGCCCGTCTCAACGCCGACCCGGCCTGCACCGGGTACATCGTCCAGCTGCCGCTGCCGCGCGGCATCGACACGAATCGTGTGCTCGAGCTCGTCGATCCGGACAAGGACGCGGACGGGCTGCACCCGACGAACCTCGGCAGGCTCGTGCTGCGCGTCTCCGAGCAGGTCGATTCGCCGCTGCCCTGCACGCCCCGCGGCATCGTCGAGCTGCTCGAGCGTCATGGCGTCTCGCTCGAGGGCGCGCACGTCGTCGTCGTCGGACGTGGCACGACGGTGGGGCGCTCGATCGGGTTGCTGCTCACCCGGCGGGAGCACAACGCGACCGTGACGCTGTGCCACACCGGGACGGTCGACCTCGCCGCGCACACGCGCACGGCGGACGTCATTGTCGCCGCGGCCGGGGTCGAGGGGATCATCACGGGGGACATGGTCAAGGACGGCGTCGTGCTCGTCGACGTCGGCGTCTCGCGGGTGACGGACCCGGCCACGGGCAAGAGCCGGGTCGCCGGCGACGTCGCGGGGTCCGCTGCGGCGAAGGCGTCGTGGGTGTCGCCGAACCCCGGCGGTGTCGGCCCGATGACGCGGGCGATGCTGCTGGCCAACGTCGTCGACAGCGCGGAGCGCGCGCTCGTCTGAGACGTCCCCCTGCGGGGCGGTGCGGTCGACGGCCGCCCCGCCCCGCAGGGGAGCGCGTCCACGGGTTACCGCCCGGTACGCCCGAGTTGCGGGAGTTTTCGGCCCGCCCACATGATGGGTCCACCTGGGGCGTTATGGGCATGTTGTCCTGCCGTTCACCCGCTGTTGACCGTCGGGTGACATCGGCTCGCTACATCTTGTCCGGTGCGCTCCTGACCAGGAGCGACGAGGCTCCGCCGGACAAAGGACCGCATCTGCGATGACCATTCCCCCCAGCAGCTCACGGCGACGGCCGCGCACGATGCGCACCGTCGCCGCCGTCACGTCAGGGGCCCTCGTCGGGCTCACCTCCCTCCTCGCAGTGCCGGCGTCGGCCGCCGGTCGCACAGCCGTCCCCGCAGCGGTGTCACCCGACGCACCCGTCGTCATCAACGAGATCTACGGTGCGGGCGGCAACAGCGGGTCCGTGCTCGCCCAGGACTTCATCGAGCTCCTCAACACCTCCGGCGCGCCCGTGTCCCTCGACGGGTGGTCCGTCCAGTACGCCTCCGCGGCGGGCACGTCGTGGTCGGGCAGCATCCCGCTCACGGGCGAGATCGCCGCGGGCGGGACGTACCTCGTCGGCGCCGCGTCCGGCGCGACAGGAGCGGCGCTGCCCACCCCCGACGCGACCGGTTCCATGAACCTCTCCGGGACGAACGGCAACGTCGCCCTCGCCTCGACGACGGCCGCGCTGGCCTGCACCGAGACCGCCTGCGCGACGGCCGACGACGTCGTCGACCTCGTCGGCTTCGGCACCGGGAAGGCCTTCGCAGGGACAGCAGCGCCCGCGCCGTCGTCGACGACGTCGATCGCGCGCACCGACGGCGCGCACACCGCGAACAACGGCGCCGACTTCACCGCAGGCGCCCCCACCCCGACGAACGCGGCCGGCCAGACCCTCCCCGAGCCGGAGGAGCCCGGCGACCCGACGGCCCGGACCATCGCCGAGATCCAGGGTCCCGGTGCCACGAGCCCCGTCGTCGGCGAGCGCGTGGTCACGCGCGGCGTCGTCACCGCCTCGTACCCGACCGGCGGCTACCGCGGGTTCGTCCTGCAGACCGCCGGCACGGGAGGGGCTGACGACGCGACGCCCGGAGCCTCCGACGCGGTGTTCGTCTACCTCGGCAACGACGGGGCGAGCGCCCCTGCGATCGGCGCCTCCGTCGAGGTCGTCGGCACCGTCGCGGAGTTCGACGGACTCACGCAGCTCACCGCGACCGCTGCGGGCGTGACGACGCTGCCGGACGCGCTCGACCCCGTCGACCCGGTCGAGACCACCTGGCCGACGACGGACGCGGAGCGCGAGGCGCTCGAGTCGATGCTCGTCGAGCTCGACGGCGCCCTCACGGTGTCGAACACCTACGCGACGAACCAGTACGGCGAGGTCGGGCTCGCCGCGGGTGCGGAGCCTCTCCGCCAGCCGACCGACGTCGCCCGGCCGGGCAGCGCCGAGGCCGCGGCCGTCGAGGCGGACAACGCCGCACGCGGGGTCGTCCTCGACGACGGCGGCTCGGTGAACTTCCTGTCGTCGGCGAACAGCGGGCTCACCCCGCCCTACGTCTCGCTCACCGAGCCCGTCCGGGTCGGTGCGGCTGCGACGCTCACCGAGCCGCTCGTCCTCGACTGGCGCAACGGCAAGTGGAAGCTCAACCCGACCGCGTGGATCGGTGACGGGGACGCGCCCGCGACGTTCGTCAACACCCGCACGCCCGCTCCCGACGCCACGAACCTCGGCTCGGGCGAGCTGCGCCTCGCGTCGTTCAACGTGCTCAACTACTTCACGACCCTCGGCGACTCGCTCACCGGCTGCTCCGCCTACACGGACCGCACCGGCGACCCCGTCACGGTGAACTCCTGCCCGGACAACGGTCCGCGAGGCGCCTTCGAGGCGGAGGACCTCGCGCGGCAGCAGGCGAAGATCGTCGCGGCCGTCCTCGCGCTCGACGCCGACGTCGTCGGCCTCATGGAGATCGAGAACTCCGCGGTGCTCGGCGAGACGCCGGACGAGGCGGTCGCGACGCTCGCAGCCGCGCTCAACGCGGTCGACGGCGCCGGCACGTGGGCGCACGTCCGGTCCTCGGGTGACCTGCCCGTCCGCGCCCAGCAGGACGTCATCACGAACGCCCTCGTCTACCGCACCGCCGCCGTCCGCCCCGTCGGGGCTCCGGTCGCGCTCGGCACGGCGAGCGCCCCGGCCGCGGGCACGACGCCCGCCGGCCCGTTCGTCAACG
>JAFABT010000290.1 GCA_023425905.1 Actinomycetes bacterium
CGACGAGAACGATCGTGGCGCCGTCATCGAGCACCGCGACCCGCAGCGCCAGGACGCCCCCGATGACGAGGCTCGTGTGGACGAGTGCGCCGACGACCGTGCGCTGGAGCACAGAGCCCCGCGCGAGCCCGGCCGCGAGCGCCGCGATCACGACGAAGGCCACGAGGTACCCGCCGTCGGTGAGCGCGGTCTCGTCGACGACGACCGCCCACCACGCCGCGCTCAGCAGCGCCGAGGCGACGACCGCGACCGGGCGTGACACCCAGACCTCGACGAGCGGCTGGAGCACGCCGCGCCAGCCGAACTCATGCATCGCGATGACGGCCGCCGCCACCGCGACGAGGAAGCCGATCTCGACGGCCTCGTCGGACTCCACGGAGACGTCCCAGCCGTTCGCGTCGGTGATGCCGAGCAACAACCCGCTGAACACGATGAAGAACGTCGCGACGGCGGCGACGACCCTCCGGACGTCCGCCCACGGCACCTGCGCCGCGAACCATCCGGGCAGCACGTCAGGCGTCGAGCGCTCGGCCATGGCGCCCGACCGGCGGCGCACCGAGGCGACCATCCACGCCGCGAGGCCGGCCACGAGCGGGAACCCGAGCAGCACCAGCTGCGGCCCCGCACCGGGCGGCCGCACGATGGCGACGACGCTCGCCGTGACGACCGCGAGCGCGGCGAAGACGATCGCGCCGCGCCTCGCGCGACCCGCATCCTCAGCCTGGTCGGGCAGTTCGGGGGTCGCGTCGCTCATGTCGGGCGGACCGGGGAGCTCCATGCTGGGGAAGGCCATCCGGTCATCCTCCCGGACGTCTGGGTCCGCGCGCAGTCACTTCACGACCGGGCCCGCGCTCGCGCCCGGCGCGCCTTGACGAAGGCCGCGAGGAACGCCGCGGCCGTGGCGGCCAGGACGAGCGCGACGACGACGAGGAGGTCGCGCTCCAGGAGCCGCTCGCCCACGAGCAGGGCGAGGACGACCGCGACGAGCCAGTGCGCCGGCACGACGGTGACGAGGCGCTGCGACACGGACCCGTTGCCGAGGTAACCGAGCAGGACGCTGAGCGCGAGCACCGCGACGGCCGCCGGCGCGAGCAGTGCGCCCGGCACCTCGAGCGCCCACACCGCCCACGCACCGAAGGCGGCGGACGTGACGGCCACCGCCACGGGCCGGCTCCACAGCCGCTCGAGCATCGGCTGCAGCACCCCGCGCCAGCCGACCTCCTGCGCGAGCGACCCGGCGAGGAGGATCGGCCCGAGGACGAGGAGCGTCGGCCCCAGCCCGCCCAGGTCGGACCCGACCGGGCGACCCGTGAGCGCGAGGCCGACGAGCACGAGGACCGCGACGACGACGACGGCACCGAGCCCGAGGATCGTGTGCGCCCGCGTCTGCGCCCGCGAGACCGCGACCGGGAGCAGCCCCAGCATCTGCCGACGGTCGCGCATGACGGGGCTCACCGCGAGCGCCCCGAGCAGCGGCGCGAGGGCAGCGAGCCGGAACTGGTCCCCACCCAGCCCGGTGCGGTCCTGGACGAACCTCAGCACGAGGCCGAGCACGACCGTCGCCACGACGAACGCGACGGCGACGAACCCGGCCCGGACCCGGCTGAGGACGTCCCGCGCCTCGGCGAGGACGGCCTCGGGATCGACGTCGACGGGCAGGGAGTCGCTGGCACGGGCGAGGTCGTCGGTCACAGCGCCCCATCCTTCCTCAGCGCACCCCCTGCGGCCGCTCAGGATGTGCGCGGCGCGAATCGGTGATGAGGTCAAGACGGGGGCGCACGCCAGCCCCCCCACGGAGGGAGAGCGATCATGGCCGCACGCATCACGGCGCAGCAGGCGCGACGACGCGCCACCGTCCTCGCGGTCTCCGCGGCCCTCGGTGGCTTCCTGTTCGGCTTCGACTCCTCGGTCATCAACGGCGCCGTCGACGCGGTCCAGGGGGAGTTCGAGCTGGGCGACACGCTCATCGGGTTCTCCGTCGCGATCGCGCTGCTCGGCTCCGCGTTCGGGGCGTGGCTCGGTGGTCGGCTCGCGGACCGGTGGGGCCGGATCCGCGTCATGGTGCTCGGGTCCGTGCTGTTCACCGTCTCCTCGATCGGCTGCGCGTTCGTGTTCTCCGTGTGGGACCTCATACTGTGGCGGGTCGTCGGTGGCGTCGGCATCGGCATCGCCTCCGTCATCGCCCCCGCCTACATCGCGGAGATCGCCCCCGCAGCGGTGCGCGGCCGGCTCGGCTCGCTGCAGCAGCTCGCGATTACTCTCGGCATCTTCGCGGCGCTGCTCTCAGACGCGGTGTTCGCGAACACCTCGGGCGGGGCGGCCGAGCCGTCGCTGTTCGGGCTCGACGCGTGGCGGTGGATGTTCCTCGTCGGCGTCGTGCCGGCCGTCGTCTACGGGTTCGTCGCGCTGTCGATCCCCGAGTCGCCACGGTTCCTCGTCGTCGCCGGCCGGCGCGAGGAGGCGGTCGACGTGCTCACCCAGGTCTCCCACCCGGACGAGGACGTCGCAGGCCGGGTCGAGGAGATCGAGCGGACGATCGCGGAGGACGAGGCCAACGCCCGCAGCGCGACGCTGCGCGGACCGGCGCTCGGGCTCCGGCCGATCGTGTGGGTCGGCATCCTGCTGTCGGTGTTCCAGCAGCTCGTCGGGATCAACGTGATCTTCTACTACTCGACGACGCTGTGGCAGGCCGTCGGCTTCGCCGAGTCGCAGTCGTTCACCGTCTCCGTCCTCACGGCCGTGACGAACGTCGTCGTCACCTTCGTCGCCATCGCGCTCATCGACAAGGTCGGGCGCCGCAGGCTGCTGCTCACCGGCTCCGCGGGCATGGCGGCGTCGCTCGGCGTCATGGCGCTCGCCTTCACGCAGCAGATCGGCGAGGGCGACGACGTCGCGCTCGCCGGGTCGTGGGGCGTCGTCGCGCTCGTCGCCGCGAACGTGTTCGTCGTGAGCTTCGGTGCGACGTGGGGGCCAGCCGTGTGGGTGCTGCTCGGGGAGATGTTCCCCAACCGGATCCGGGCGGCGGCGCTCGGCGTCGCGGCGGCTGCGCAGTGGATCACGAACTTCGCGGTGACGATGACGTTCCCGCCGCTGCTCGGCGCCTTCGGGGCGTCGATCCCGTACCTCATGTACGCGATCTTCGCCGCGCTGTCCTTCGTCTTCGTGCTGTGGAAGGTCCCGGAGACCAAGGGCGTCGAGCTCGAGGACATGAAGGGCCACACGGCGCAGCGCACCCCGCGCGACTGAGCGGGGTGCGCTGCGGCGCCGCTGAGAGCGGGCGTCAGGCCAGGGCGTCGGCGGACTCGAGGGCGCCGGAGCGCAGGGCCTCGAGCGCGCGGGTCCAGCTGAGGAGCTGGTCGAGCATCGGGCCGACGGCGGCGGTCGAGGCCGGGGTGGGCGTGAACGTCGTGTAGTTCTCGAAGTCGTGCGCGAGCGTGAGCGCGACGGCGTTGCGCACGTGCGCGACGTGCATCTCGGAGAGCACGCCGCGGACGTGCTCGACGGCGCGCGCTCCGCCGACGGAGCCGTAGGAGACGAACCCGGCGGCCTTGTCGGCCAGTTCCGCGTAGAGGTAGTCGAAGGCGTTCTTGAGCGCGCCCGTCATCGAGTGGTTGTACTCGGCGACCACGAACACGTACCCGTCGAACTCGGCCATCCGCGCCGAGAACGCCCGCGAGTGCGGCTTGACGCCGGGCCCCTGGGACGGCGAGCGCTCCTCGTCCCACACGGGCAGGTCGAAGTCGGCGATGTCGACGATCTCGTAGTCGGCGTCACCCCGCGCCTGGGCGAGGTCCTGGACCCACCGGGCGACGGTGAGGCTCTGCCGTCCGGGGCGGATGCTGCCGGTGACGATCGCGATCTTCGTCATGATTCTCCCTGAGGTTCGTGGCGCGGACTGTCGCGCACATCAGGTTGAAGGAACAACAATGCGCAGGTGTTCCGCTTCACCCTGTGATCTGGGTCTCACTCGCGCCCTCAACCGGACGAACCGGGAGGTCAGCGACCCCGCGCCGGTCAGAGCTTCGGCGGCGCGAGCGCACGCACGGCGTCCGCCGTCGCGTCATCCGCGTGGCTCGCCTCCGCGTTGGCCGCCTGGAGGGCCTCGATGACCTCGGCGCGGTTGATCCGCACGTCACGCGGGGCGTCGATGCCCAGGCGCACCCCGTCCGAGCGAACGTCGATCACGGTGAGGACGATGTCGTCACCGATGAGCAGGCGTTCGCCGACGCGACGCGAGAGCACGAGCATGCACCGAGACTAACGTGCCCCGGGGCGAGGACGCCGGTCTCAGTCCCAGCGAGCGTCCTCGGCGAGCCGCTCCCCGAGCACCGCTGCCCACGCGACCGAACCCGCGGGAACCCCGCCGATCCAGCCGACCGGCAGCCCGAGGCTGAGCACCGCGGCCGGGGCCTGCGCCTCGAGCACCCCGGTCGCGACGAGGGCGTCGATCTCGCGCCCCGTCCCGAGCGCCGCGAGCCGCCGCACGGCCTCGATCCGCCGCACCCGTGCATCGACGACGGCCCACGCCTGCGTCGGCTCGAGCGCCGTGAGCAGCTCGGCCGCCGCAGCGAGCTCGGGCTGGCTCGCCCCCGCACCGATCGCGACGACCGTCACCGTGTCAGGACTCAGCCGCGCCCGCTGCCGCGCGACGGCGGACGGCGTGAGCAGCCGGCGCCCGTGCCCGGCGATCGCCTCGATCGACCCCGCGAGAACCACTTCGCGGGCCTCGAGCCCGAGCCGCCCGGCGAACACCGTCGCGGCCGCGAGCGCCTCCTCGGGCTCGCCCACGACGCCGATGACCGACCCCGGGGCGGAGACGAGCGCTGGCGCCGTCCGGATGCGTCGCGTGACGACCGACAGCGGCACGGCGGCCGTGAGGTCGGAGAACCCGCTGAGCAGCTCGGCGGGCAGGCCCAGGGCGAGCATCGCAGAGACGTCCGCGCCCCCTTGCTGCGGCTCGGCGGGCAGCACGACCTGGGGCGCGACGGGCGCCGCCGTCACGACGGGCGCGGTCGCAGCACCCGCTGGCGCGACCGGGAGCCCTGCACCCACGCGATCGGCTGCGTCCGCC
>JAFABT010000330.1 GCA_023425905.1 Actinomycetes bacterium
GAAGCGGTCGAGCTGCGCCTCTGGGAGCGGGTACGTGCCCTCGTACTCGACGGGGTTCGACGTCGCCATGACGTGGAAGGGGCGCGCGAGGACGTGCGTGCGGCCCTCGACGGTGACCTGACGCTCGGCCATCGCCTCGAGGAGTGCCGACTGCGTCTTGGGTGCGGTGCGGTTGATCTCGTCCGCGAGCAGCAGACCGGTGAACACCGGGCCGGGCCGGAAGTCGAAGGTGCCGTCCGCGGGGTTGAAGACGCTCGAGCCCGTGATGTCCGCGGGCAGCAGGTCAGGGGTGCACTGCAGGCGCCGGAAGTCGAGGCCGAGCGCCCGGGCGAGGCTGCGCGCCGCGAGCGTCTTGCCGAGGCCGGGGACGTCCTCGAAGAGCACGTGCCCGCCTGCGAGGACGGCCGCGAGCGCCGTGCGCAGGGTGTCGTGCATGCCGACGACGGCGGTGCCGACCTCGTCGAGGACGGCGCGGCCGAGGCGGGCCACCTCGGGGACGGGCAGCGGGGTCGTGGTCATCGGGGCGACTTCTCTCCGTGGGCGGGACTGACGTGGGTCGAGGTGGCGGTCGGGCTGGGACTGGCGGTGCGGGTCACGAGGCTCTCGAGCACGCCGACCGTGTGGGCGACGTCGTCCATCGTCGGCATGTGGTCGGTGGCGCGGAGCGTGCGCAGTGCGCGCGTGCCGAGCGCCTGTCGCGCTGCGGACTGGACCCACTCGGGTGCGTCGGGGTCGAGGCTGAGGCCGACGCGTGCGAGACGGCGCTCCGTCGTCGTGCGCAGGTGCCGCACCGCGCTCTCGCTCACACGACCGTTGCGGCCGACGAGCGTCCAGGACAGCGCGGCGACGTCGCGCCGGGCGCCGTCCGCGGCGAGGCCGCGGCCGTGGAGCAGCTCGGGGTGGACGCTCTGGTGCAGCGCCGCGCTGCCAAGGACGACGACGGCCGCGCCGAGCGCGAGCAGGACGGCGTGGAGGACGTCGACCCGGAGCAGCAGCAGCGCGAGCAGCAGCACGCCGCACCCGATGAGCAGCACACGCTGCGTCCGGTCCGTCATGACGCCCCCGGGTCGAGATCGAAGACCGTGCGTACGTCGTCGTCCGGGATGTCGAGGCCTGCGCTCAGCTGCGTGAGGGCGCGCGCCGCCTCCGCGACGTCCGGCGCCTCGACGCCGTGCTCGGAGAACCGGGCCCGGTGGTAGAGGCCGAGCAGCACCCGGGTCGCGGCCGGGTCGGCCGGGGTCGCGTCGAGGACGTCGAGCGTGAACTCCGTCGGGGTCTGGGCGCGGTCGCGCTGCACCCCGGAGCGCTCGGCCGCGTGCTCGAGCGCGATCCAGGCAGCGACGACGGCGTCAGCGGGTGGTCCGTGCTCGGCGAGGTGCCCGGCCGCCTCCGCGAGCCCCTCGCGCAGGCGCTCGACGTCCGGGCGCAGGTCCGCGGCCGCAGTGAGCCCGTGGGCGAGGTCCTCCGGCGGGGGCGGGTCGGCACGACGCACGCGCAGCGCACGTCGCACCATCGGGGCGATCCACCGCTGCACGACGAGGACGACGACGACGAGCCCTGCGAGGACGAGGAGGACGAGGAACACCCGCCCGACCCACTCGACGCCCGACGCGGTCGGCGACTGCCGCTCCGGCGGTGCGCTCGGCGGCGGCTGGCTCGGCAGGGTGATGTCGGGCAGCTCGATGCGCCATGCCCCGCGGTAGAGCCGTCCGGCCCAGGGCCCCCCGGTCGAGGCGGCGACGACGGCGACGACGACGAGGACGCCCGAGGCCAGGACGAGGAGGGGCTGCAGCGGGCCGCCGACGAGGCCACGCAGGCCCGGACGTGCGCGCACGGGCTCAGGCTCCATGTCGCCGGGCCCTCCTCCGTCGTCGCAAGGTCGTCGGCCAATCTATCGGCACGCGGACGCCTCGCCTGGACCTCTGCGCCCGCCACTACATTGGCCCCATGCCGCTCAGCCCGCGCACGTCGCTCGCAGACCTCACCCCGCCCGTCGCTCTCGGCCCCCTTGACGGCCGGTACCGCGGGGCGGTCGCCCCCCTCGTCGACCACCTCTCCGAGCCCGCGCTCAACCGCGCGCGCGTCCACGTCGAGGTCGAGTGGCTCGTCCACCTGTCGCGCCACGGCGTCGTCCCGGGCGCCCCGCAGGTCGACGACGCGGACGTCGCCTACCTCCGTGAGGTCGTCGCGACCTTCGGGGCGGCCGAGATCGCCGAGCTCGCGGAGATCGAGCGGGTGACGGTCCACGACGTCAAGGCCGTCGAGTACTTCCTCAAGCGTCGCCTCGAGAAGGCCCCCGAGGTGCTCGGCGAGGGCACGGTGCTCCCGGGCCTCAGCGAGCTCGTCCACTTCGCGTGCACGAGCGAGGACGTCAACAACCTCTCGTACGCGCTCATGGTGCACGGCGCGGTCACCGAGGTGTGGGCCCCGGCCGCACGCGCGCTCGTCGAGCAGGTCGCCGGGATGGCGCGTGAGCACGCCGATGCGCCGCTGCTCGCCCTCACCCACGGGCAGCCCGCGACGCCGACGACGCTCGGCAAGGAGCTCGCCGTCCTCGCCCACCGGCTCGTGCGGCAGCTGCGGCGCGTCGAGGGCGCCGAGTACCTCGGCAAGCTCAACGGTGCGACGGGCACCTTCGGCGCGCACTCGGTCGCGGTCCCGGGCGCCGACTGGCCCGCGGTGTCGAAGTCGTTCGTCGAGGGCCTCGGGCTCACGTGGAACCCGCTGACGACGCAGATCGAGTCGCACGACTGGCAGGCGGAGCTCTACGCGGACGTCGCCCGGTTCAACCGGGTGCTCCACAACCTCGCGACGGACGTGTGGACGTACATCTCGAACGGGGTCTTCATCCAGATCCCGGTCGCGGGCGCGACGGGCTCCTCGACGATGCCGCACAAGGTCAACCCGATCCGCTTCGAGAACGCCGAGGCGAACCTCGAGCTCTCGTGCGCGCTGCTCGACACCCTCTCGGCGACGCTCGTCACCTCCCGGCTGCAGCGGGACCTCACCGACTCCACGACGCAGCGCAACATCGGCCCGGCCTTCGGCCACTCGCTGCTCGCGATCGACAACGTGCGGCGCGGGCTCGCGGGCCTCGCGGTCGACCGCGCCCGGCTCGAGGCGGACCTCGACGCCAACTGGGAGGTCCTCGGCGAGCCCGTCCAGTCGGCGATGCGGGCCGCGGCTGTCGCCGGGGCCGAGGGCATGGACAACCCGTACGAGCGGCTCAAGGAGCTCACCCGCGGGCGTCGCCTCACGGGCGAGGACATGCGGACGTTCATCGCGGGCCTCGGGCTGCCGGCGGACGTCGCCGAGCGGCTCGCGGCCCTCACCCCCGCGACGTACACCGGGCTCGCGGCGGAGCTCGTCGACCTCCTCGAGGTGTGACCCGCACGCGCGTACACCCGTCGACGCCAGGCTGACCAGGACTGGGACCCTTCCCGAGCCCGGAAACGTGTGGCATCCTTCGTCCGTAACGTCCGATTCGGGCGTTTGATACCGTTCCGCATCCCCCCGATGTTGCGGTCTCCTGACGGAGTTGTCGATGGTCATCATGCAGAAGGCAGTGACACCCGCGCTGTCGCACGCCTACCTCACCCAGGGTTACGACCGCTTCGCGGGCTTCTGCGTCCGCGCCGAGGACATCGCGTTCGCGACGACGCCCGCGCTGCTCTACGGCGCCCAC
Organism: Actinomycetes bacterium; assembly: GCA_023425905.1. GTDB lineage: Bacteria > Actinomycetota > Actinomycetes > Actinomycetales > Cellulomonadaceae > JAFABT01. The sequence continues at coordinate 3,686 of JAFABT010000330.1, forward strand.
GCGCTGTCGTACCCCGGTTCCCCCTTCCGCTCCGACGCTGCCTGGATCGACATCCTGCGCTTCGACGCGGCGCCGCGACTCCAGTTCGAGCCCGCGCGTGAGCACCTGCTCCCGCTGTGGTGGATGCGGCACACCCGCGTCGTCCCGGGGGCGGAGCTCATCCGCGTCTTCGCCGACCGCACGAGCGTCCTGCTCGCTCGGTACGGGGACATCGGCACGGGCTGGGTCGCGACGACGATGCCCGCGGCACTCCAGCGCCGCGCGGCGCTGTCCCGCTGCGTCGGGCCCGTCGCCTCGTACCACGGCGCCTACGTCGAGGCGGACCTGCTCGACGAGGGCCGCGGCATCGCGATCGCCCTCGTCAACCCGCCGCTGTCAGAGAACGGGTTCCAGCCGACGCCCGCCGGTCGGTGGCGCAAGGTCGTGCCCGCCCACCTGCTCGACGACGTCTTCGAGCTGTCGATCACGGCGAGCTGGGCAGGCTTGCCCGTACGCGTCGTCGACCAGTGGGAGGACGCCTCCCGCGAGATCACCTTCCGGGTCTCCTCGATCGGGCACGACGACGACCTCGCCCGCGCGCTGCGCCTCGAGCAGATCGAGGCCGGGGTGTGGGAGGGCAGCGTGCCGGCGTCCCAGCTCACGGACCTCCAGACCATCCAGCTCCGACCGAGCCCGCCGGTGACTCCCGCGCGCGGCAACCCTTCGGTCGGGCAGCGCGCCTACGCGTCCTGAGACGCACCCGCCCCCCCGGACACGAGAGTGGCCCGCAGCCTCGAGGGC
>JAFABT010000365.1 GCA_023425905.1 Actinomycetes bacterium
GTCCACGCCGTGCAGGAGTGCCGCCCCGAGCACGCGCACCGCGTCGCGCGCCGCCCCCGGTGACCCCGCGACGTTGACGACGAGCGTGGCTCCTGCGACACCCGCGAGCCCGCGGGAGAGCACCGCCGCCGGGATGCCGTGGGCGAGCCCGTCGGCCCGCAGCGCCTCCGCGAGGCCGGGGACCTCGCGGTCGAGGACGCGTGCGGTCATCTCGGGGGTGAGGTCCCGCGGTCCCAAGCCCGTGCCGCCCGTCGTGACGACGACGTCCACCCCGTCGTCGACCGCGGCGCGCAGCGCGTCCCGGACCGGCTCGCCGTCGGGCACGACGGTCGCGGCGGCGACGTCGAAGCCGAGTCCGCGCAGCCCGTCGACGAGCGCCGGACCGCTGCGGTCCTCATAGGTCCCGGACGCGGCCCGGTCGCTCACCGTGATGACGCGTGCGGTCACGCCGGGCGTGCGCGAGGTCGAGGACGCGGCCACGGTCACCGGCTCCAGTCGCCTGAGCGCCCGCCGGTCTTCCGCTCGACGCGGACGTCGCTGATGACCGCGCGCTTGTCGACGGCCTTGACCATGTCGACGAGCGTGAGCGCCGCGACGGAGACGCAGGTGAGCGCCTCCATCTCGACCCCGGTGCGGTCGGCGGTGCGGACCGTCGCGGTGACATCGACCCCGTCGTCCGTGACGTCGAGGTCGACCGTGACGCCGTGGATCGCGATCGGGTGGCACAGCGGGACGAGGTCCGGGGTGCGCTTGGCCGCGGCGATGCCGGCGATCCGCGCGACTGCGAGGGCGTCACCCTTGGGCACGCCGTCGCCGCGCAGCAGCGCGACGACCTCGGGAGAGAGCAGGACGCGACCGGAGGCGGTCGCCTCCCGGACGGTCACGGCCTTCTCGGCGACGTCGACCATGCGCGCGGCGCCGCGGTCGTCGAGGTGGGTGAGGCGGGGGGCGGGTCGGGGCGTCGAGTCGGTCACGCCTCATCCTCCCGCAGGTCGAGGACGTCGACCGTCGCGCCCGCGTCGAGGCTCGTGACGTCGGCCGGGACGACGGCGAGACCGTCCGCGCCTGCGAGAGCCGCCATGAGGTGCGAGCCGCGCCCGCCGACGGGGACGGCGACGGGGACCGGGCCGTCCCAGCGCACGCGCACCCGCGCATACTGCTCGCGTCCCGGCGGGGACGTGACCGCCTCGCCGAGCCTCGCGCGGACGCGGCGACGATCGAGGTCGTGCGCACCGGCGAGCCGCCGGAGCAGCGGACGGACGAACAGCTCGAAGGACACGAAGCTGCTCACGGGGTTCCCGGGGAGGGCGACGACGGGCGTGCCGTCCGCGAGACGCCCCGACCCCTGGGGTCGGCCCGGCTGGATCGCGACGTGGACGAGGGTGAGGTGCGCTCCGAGCGCGTCCCGGACGACGTCGAACTCGCCGACGGACACCCCGCCGCTCGTGATGACGAGGTCCCACCGTGCGGCGGCGCCTGCGAGGTGGCCGCGCAGCGTCGCGACGTCGTCCGGGACGACGAGGACGTCGGCCGTGGCGCCGGCGCGGCGGGCGAGCGCGGCGAGCTGGACCGAGTTCGACTCGTAGATCGCCCCGTGGGGGAGTGGTTCGCCCGGTGCGACGAGCTCGGACCCGGTGGACACGACGAGCACGCGGGGTCGGCGGTGGACAGGGAGCGTGCCGTGCCCCGTCCCGGCGGCGAGGGCGAGCCGGGCGGGGGTGAGCGTGTCGCCCGCGTGCAGGACGACGTCGTGGGCGCGGACGTCCTCTCCGCGCGGGCGGATGTGCCCGCCCGGTCGGGTGGGGCCCGTCACGCGCACCTCGGTGCGTCCCGCGTCGGTCGACTCGACCGGGACGACGGTGTCCGCGCCCGCGGGCACGGGGGCGCCCGTCATGATCTGCATCGCGGTGCCGGGCGGGAGGGCGAGGGTCCGGCGGTCCCCCGCGGCGACGACGTCGACGACGGGGAGGGGCGAGGAACCAGCCGCGGCGAGGTCGGCCGCACGCACCGCGTACCCGTCCATCGCCGAGTTGTCCCACGGCGGGAGGTCGGTGAGCGAGCGGACGTCCGCCGCGAGGACCCGGCCGAGCGCGTCGACGAGAGCGACGCGTTCGGTGCCGAGGGTGACGCCGTTGCTCGGGGTGCTCGGATCGGCGTCCCGTGCGGCGAGCGTGAGGACCGCGGCCGCGTGCTCGGCGGCGGTGCGGTGCGGGCGGGGCGCGTCGTGCCGGGCGGGCGCATGCGGGGTCACTGCGCCAATGTAGCGAGCGGTCGCGGGTGCGCTCGGGCGGGCGCCGTGATTATCCACGGGACAGCCCCTGCCCTGCGCCCGCGGTCGACCTAGACTCGGCAGGGTGTCGGCTCCCGGGGTCCCGACCGCGCTCGGCCTGACCGGCGCGGCGAGCGGCAGCGCGCCCGCGACGCACGACGCGGCTGCGGCCCCGACCCCGGCCGCCGGCGGTCTGCGTGACCGCTTCGGCCGGGTGGCGATCGACCTGCGCGTCTCGCTCACGGACCGGTGCAACCTGCGCTGCACGTACTGCATGCCGGCGGAGGGCCTCGACTGGACGCCGACGGAGCAGATGCTCTCCGACGCGGAGCTCGCGCGGCTCATCCGCATCTCCGTCGAGCGGCTCGGCGTCCGGGAGGTGAGGTTCACGGGAGGTGAACCGCTGCTGCGCAAGGGCCTCGAGAGCCTCGTCGCTGCGACGTCGGCGCTGCGCACCCCGTCGGGCGAGGGGGTGCCGACGTCGCTCACGACGAACGGGCTGGGTCTCGCGCATCGGGCACGGGCGCTCGCGGCCGCGGGCCTGCGCCGGGTCAACGTCTCGGTCGACACGCTCGACCCGGGGCGGTTCGCGCGGCTCACCCGGCGGGACCGGCTCCCCGAGGTGCTCGCTGGTCTCGAGGCGGCCGAGGCCGCGGGTCTCGCGCCCCTCAAGGTGAACGCGGTGCTCATGCGCGGCATCAACGACGACGAGGCGCCGGGGCTGCTGCGCTGGGCGCTCGGGCGAGGGTACGAGCTGCGGTTCATCGAGCAGATGCCACTCGGACCGCACGGGACGTGGGTGCGCGACGACATGGTGACGGCCGCGGAGATCATCGACGCGCTCGGGGCGGAGTTCGCGCTCGAACCCGAGGGTGAGGCGGTGCGGGCGGGGGCGCCTGCCGAGACGTGGCGCGTGCTCGACGGTGGTGAGGTCGTCGGGCGGGTCGGTGTCATCGGCACCGTGACGCGCCCGTTCTGCCGTGCGTGCGACCGGACGAGGCTCACGTCGGACGGCCAGGTGCGCACCTGTCTGTTCTCCCAGGAGGAGACCGATCTGCGCGGGCTGCTGCGAGGCGGCGCGAGCGACGACGAGGTCGCCGAGGCGTGGCGCACGGCGATGTGGGGCAAGAAGGCCGGGCACGGGATCGACGACGAGGGCTTCCTCCAGCCAGCCCGGCTCATGAGCGCGATCGGGGGGTGAGGCAGCGTGGACGTGGACGTGGACGTGGACGTGGACGTGGACGGTGTGGTGGGTGAGGTGGCCGAGCGCGAGGTGGCTCAGCGCGCGACCGGCGAGCGGCACGGGGTGCCGCGGCGGGTGACCGTGCGGTACTTCGCGTCGGCCGCAGCGGCGACCGGGTGCGACGAGCAGGTGCTGGAGCTGGCTCGGCACGGGGGTGATCCGACGGTCGGCGACGTCGTCGAGGCGGTCGTCGCGGCGCACCCGGATGCGGAGCGGCTCATGGCGCTGTGCAGCATCCTGGCGGCAGGGCAGTTGCTCACCGACCGGCTGGCGCCGTTGGGTGAGGCGCAGGTCATCGACGTGCTGCCGCCGTTCGCAGGGGGGTGAGGGATGGGAGGCCGCAGCCCAGCGGGTGCGGCGCGCGACGGAGGGGCGGGACCCGCGGAGTCCTCAGGCCGAGCCGACCCACTCGTCGCTGCCGTCCGGGAACCCTTGCCGCTTCCACACGGGCAGGTGCGCCTTGACCGCCTCAACGACGGCGGACGCCGCCTCGAAGGCCTCGTGTCGGTGCGCCGCGCTCACCGCGAGCGCGAGCGCACAGTCGCCGATCGCGAGCGGTCCGACGCGATGGCTCACGGCGACCGCGTCGACGTCGCGGGTCGCGACGACCTCGGCGACGACGCGAGCGAGCACCTCGGCCGCGTCCGGGTGGGCGACGTACTCGATCCCGGTGACCGCGCGCCCGTGGTCGTGGTCGCGGACCACTCCCGCGAAGGTGACGACCGCGCCCGCGGCGTCGTCCTCGACGAGCCGGGCGTGCTCCGCGACGTCGAGCGGCTCGTGACCGACCGTGGCCAGGGCGACGCGACGGCGCGGCGTGGTGAGTCGGGAGCTGTCTCGCGCGGTGGGCTCAGGCACCCGATCACCCTATTGCCGGACGGGCCGACGGGCGGGGGCGGCGGCGCCGCTGCAGGTGTGGTCGACAGTGACGTCGTCGTCGTGATCCCGGCGGGTGGGACCGCGCGTCGGCTCGGCGGGGTCGACAAGACGGCTTTGGACGTGGGCGGGGACTCGATCCTGGGGCGCGTCCTCGACGGGACTCGGCGGTGGCCGCGCGTCGTCGTCGCGGCTGAGCCCGGCCCGGCGGAGCGGGAGCGCCATCCGGGTGTGCGGTGGTGCCGGGAGGACCCCCCGGGCGGTGGGCCACC
>JAFABT010000027.1 GCA_023425905.1 Actinomycetes bacterium
TGCTCGCGCTGGGCGCGAGAGGCGCGATCAGACGCGGATGAACGTCGGGCTGCGCTGCCAGATCTTGCGGACCTGGATCGTCTTGCCGGGACGCGGGGCGTCGATCTGGCGGTTGCCGCCGAGGTAGATCGCGACGTGGCCGGGCGTCCAGATGAGGTCGCCGGGGCGCGCGTTCTTCCGCGAGACGACCTTGCCGTCGCGGCGCTGGCCGGAGGACGTGCGGGAGAGGTCCTCGCCGATCGCCTTGTCGAAGACGTACTTGGTGAACCCGGAGCAGTCGAAGCCGCGCGGGCTCGTGCCGCCGGCGCGGTACCGGACGCCGCGGTACTGCAGTGCGGTCTGGACGATCTTGCTCGCCTTGGACCGGACCTTGATCTTCATGCGCTTGACCGACGGCTTGACGGTGTCGGCCCAGCGAGCGTTGGGGGTGAACCGCACGGTGACGGTGCGCTTGCCCGACTTGATCGACTTGGGCAGGCGGTACGTCGCGGAGCCGTTGTGCACCTTGATCGTCTTGACGCGCTTGCCGCTCACGTAGATGCGGGCCTTGCCGGAGACGCGCTTGCCATCGGCACGGACCTTGAGCCGGAGCTTGATGCCGGAGACACCGGTGATCTGGCTCGAGCTGGAGCGGGTGATGCGGACGACCGAGCGGTGCTTGGCCGACGTCGACGGGGTCGACGTGACCGGCGACGACGTGGTCGTCGCGGGGGTGAGCGCGCCGGTCCACGGTGTGGTGGTCGTCGCGGGGGTGGTGCTGACCGTGGCCGTGGGAGCGGCTGCGGCGTGGGACGGGGCGACCATGAGGGTCGCGGTGAGGGTCGACGCGAGCGCGGTCACGAGGACGGTGCGCAGCCGGACGTGGGCGCGACGAGGCGCCTGGAGGGCAATGTTCATCAAGAGGACCTCGGGACGCCTGCGGGGTGAGCTGTCGGGTTCGGGAGGAGGTGCGGTCCCGGCCGTCCTGCTACGCGGTCGTGATGACCGTGCTGCGAGGACCGGCTTCACCCCAAGGGCGTCATGGACGTCCGGTGGAGAAGTGGGTCCCCCGTCGCTGCCTGGATCTGGTTCCGCGGGGCGTCGGCAGCGCTCGGCGTGCGTCCCGGGATCGGCCCAGGAGGGTGGACCGACCAGGAGAACCTAGGTGGCGATCTCGGCGATGTCACGGCCCTGTTATCGAGTTCACAACCTCTTCACATTCCATTCTGGGGTTCTGTGCGAAGCCTGTGACGGCCCCCACGGGACGATCCGGACAGGCCGGAAATAGGGGACTGCGGCCATCTGGCAGGCTGAGCCGGTGACATCGACGCCCCCTCTCGCTGCCCTGCCCGCGCCCCGCGACCCCGACCCGCGCAGCGCGCCGGTGCTCGGCTGGGGGGTTCTCGCCCCGGGGTGGATCGCGGGCAACTTCGCCCGAGCCCTCACGACCCGGACGGACCAGCGGCTCGTCGCCGTCGGCTCGCGCGACGCGGCGAAGGCTGCTGCGTTCGCCGCCGAGCACGGCGCGGCCCGCTCGTACGGCAGCTACGCCGGGGTCCTCGAGGACCCCCAGGTCGACGTCGTCTACATCGCCTCGCCGCACTCGCAGCACCGCGAGCACGCCCTCGCCGCGATCGCAGCAGGGAAGCACGTGCTCGTCGAGAAGCCCATGGCACGCAACGCGTCCGAGGCCCGCGAGATCGCCGCCGCAGGCCGCGCGGCGGGCGTCCTCGTCATGGAGGCGATGTGGACGCGGTACCTGCCGCGGACCGACGTCCTCCGCCAGCTCCTCGAGGACGGCGCGCTCGGTGACGTCCGGCACGTCCAGGCCGACTTCGGCTCGCGACCGACGCTTGCGCCCGGCAGCAGGCTGCTCGACCCGGCGCTCGCGGGCGGTGTGCTCCTCGACATCGGGGTCTACCCGATCGCCTTCGCGTCCTACGTGCTGCGGGCCGCTGGGCTGCCGTGGCAGCCCCCGCTCGCGGTCTCGGGCAGCGTGACGAGCACGGGCGTCGATGAGGAGGTCGCGCTCCAGATCGCCGTGCCCGGGGCGCACGCCCAGGTGTTCACCTCGATGCTCACGCGCTCCGCGCAGAGCGCGACCGTCGTCGGCGGCCTCGCGCGGGCCGAGCTCGGGCCGCAGTTCTTCGCACCGGGGTCGCTCACGGTCGTCGGCGAGGACGACGCGACGCTCGTCTGGGAGGACCGCAGCGGCATCGAAGGCCTCGACGGGCTCTGCTACCAGGCCGCTGCCCTCGCCCGCTACGTCGCGGACGGCCGCACCGAGTCGCCGCTCCTCGGGCTCGAGGAGTCGATCGCCGTCCTCGAGGTCACCGACGCGGCCCGCGCCACCCTCGGCGTCGTCTACCCGGGCGAGTAGCCCTCCGCCGCGCGCGGGGTGTCGCTATGTCAGAGAGCTCGGGCCCGAGCGACGTCGCGCGCCTCGGCCGCCTCGGCGAGCGCGGTCTGCCGCGCGCCATGAGGTCGATGTTCGACGCGAGCGCCCACACGCCAGCGCCGGTGAAGAACACGCCCAGGGCGATTGCGGCGAAGCCTGCGATCGCGAGCGGTGAGTAGAGCGCGAGCGACCCGAGACCGACGAGCCCCAAGCCGAGGACGAGCCGCGGCGCCGAGTTGAGAACCGGCCTGGTGGACTTGGTCGTGTCTGACATGTCTGCTCCCCTGTGCTGATGCCTGGTCTGTGGGTCCGAGGCTACGGGCACAACACCACACGCGAGGCCGAAGCGTGCGGACGGGAGGTTCTCTCTCAGCCGTCGATGAGCAGGCAGAGTCCCCGGCGGTCGCCGTCGGCCCAGGACTGCTCCGTCGGCGCCCACGTGACGAACCGGGCGCCCGCGTCGATCTGCTCCTTGGTGAGCTGGCACGCGCCCGCGATCCTGATGTGTGCGGCGTCCTGGCCGGGCCAGAGCGCCGCCGCCGGGAACGCGTACTCCGAGAACACCTCCGCCGCGTGCGGCTCGGCGCACGGCACCGCGCGCACCTTGCCGACGCTGCCGTCGGCGGGCAGCTGTTCGAGGCAGTGCCCTGTGCGGAGCTGCTGCGCGTGCGCGTCCTGCGCCGCGATGAGCGGCAGCGGCAACGGCGCCGCCGCGCGGTCGCTCGCGGCGCGCACGACGAACGGCGTGGCCACC
>JAFABT010000032.1 GCA_023425905.1 Actinomycetes bacterium
GCACGCCGCGGGCGTCCGCACCGTCGTCATGCTCACCGGCGACGCCCCGCTCGTCGCGGAGGCGATCGGCCGGGCCACGGGGATCGACGAGATCCGCGCCGGGCTGCTGCCCGAGGACAAGCTCGACGCCGTCCGCGCGCTGCAGGCCCAGGGCCGCACGGTCGCGATGGTCGGCGACGGCGTCAACGACGCCCCGGCGCTCGCGGTCGCGGACATCGGGGTCGCGATGGGCGCCGCCGGGTCGGCCGTCGCGGTCGAGACGGCGGACATCGCGCTCATGGGCGACGACCTGCTCGCGCTGCCGGAGTCGATCGCGCTCGCCAAGCGGACCGTCCGCGTCATGCGGCAGAACATCGTCATCGCGCTCGCGACCGTCGCGGTGCTGCTCGCCGGGGTGTTCGCGGGCGGGGTGACGATGGCCGTCGGGATGCTCGTCCACGAGGCCTCGGTCCTCGTCGTCATCGGCAACGCGATGCGGCTCATGCGCGCACGGCCGCGGGCTGCCGCCGCGCCCCTCGGGGGGCGGGTCGCGGGGGCGTCGACGGCGCCGCACACCACCCGAGAAGCGGTGTCGCCGGGCCGCTGAGGGCAGCCTGGCCTTGCTGTACAAGGGCTCTGAACAGGCATATCAACGAGGTATGCGACGTGTCTTCGACGGCCTCCTGCGGTACCCGATGGTGCTCGCCACCCTGGGCACCGGACTCGTCGGCGCCCTCCTCGAGGTGGTGGACCAGCCCGTCGCGGCCCGCTGGGTGATCTCCGCGTTCGCGCTCGTCGTCGCGGTCATGCAGGCGCGCGGCATGGTCGACGACCTGCGCTCCGGCAGCTACGGGATCGACCTGCTCGCCGTCACGGCGATCGGCTCGACCGTCGCCGTCGGCGAGCACTGGGCCGCGCTCGTCGTGTGCCTCATGCTCTCCGGTGGCGAGGCGCTCGAAGACTTCGCCGCCGGGCGCGCGCGACGCGAGCTCACCGGGCTCCTCGAGAATGCGCCCCGCACCGCGCACCGCCTCGGCGCAGACGGGCGGATCACCGACGTCTCGGTCGACGACGTCGCGATCGGCGACCGGCTCCTCGTGCGTCCCTTCGAGCTCGTGCCCGTCGACGGCGTCCTCGAGTCGGCGAGCGCGAGCCTCGACGAGTCCTCGATCACCGGCGAGTCCCTCCCGGTGGCCGCCGGTCGCGGCGACGCCGTCCTCTCCGGGGCGGTCAACGGCCCGGAAGCGATCGAGATCCGGACCAGGGCGACGGCCGCCGACTCCCAGTACCAGCGCATCGTCGCCCTCGTCGCGGAGGCGCAGGAGTCGAAGGCCCCCGTCGTACGGCTCGCCGACCGCGTCGCGGTGCCGTTCACGATCGGGGCCCTCGCGCTCGCAGTCGGGGCGTGGCTCGTCTCGGGCGACCCGTCGCGCCTCGCCGAGGTGCTCGTCGTCGCGACGCCGTGCCCCCTCATCATTGCCGCGCCCGTCGCCTTCCTCGGCGGCATGTCGCGGGCCGCACGCGCCGGGATCATCGTGAAGAGCAGCGGCACGCTCGAACAGCTCGCCCGGGTCCGCACCGTCGCATTCGACAAGACGGGGACCCTCACGCACGGGCGGCCCCGCGTCGTCGAGGTCCATGCTCCCGGCCGGGACGAGTTGGAGCTTCTCGCGCTCGTCGCCGCGGTCGAGCAGTACTCGAGCCACCCCCTCGCGGCCTCGATCGTCGCGAAGGCGCACGAGGACGGCGTCGACGTCCCCGCGGCGAGCGACGTCGCCGAGGTCCCCGCGCACGGTGTCCGGGCCGTCGTCGAGTGGCACGACGTCGTCGTCGGCAGCGCGCACTTCGTCGTCGGGGAGACGGGCGAGCCCGTCGCTGAGACCCCCGACTGGGCGACCGCCGTCCACGTCGCCGTTGACGGCGCATACGCCGGGTACCTCGCGCTCGCGGACGAGGTGCGCACCGAGTCGATCGCGACGATCGCCGCCCTCCACCGCGCCGGAGTCCGGACGACGGTCATGCTCACGGGTGACGGCGAGGGAGTCGCGCGGCACATCGCCGGCGAGCTCGGAATCGACGACGTGCGCGCCGCCCTGCTGCCCGAGGGCAAGGTCGAGGCGGTGCGGGGTGCCGCTGACCGGCCGGTGATGATGGTCGGGGACGGCGTGAACGACGCGCCGGTGCTCGCGGTCGCGGACGTCGGCGTCGCCATGGGGGCGCGCGGGTCGAGCGCGGCGAGCGAGTCGGCCGACGTCGTCATCATGGTCGACGACGTCGCGCGCGCCGCGCGGGCCGTCCACATCGGGCAGCGGACGATGCGCGTCGCGTGGCAGGCCATCGGGATCGGCGTCGCCATGTCCGTCGGGCTCATGCTCGTAGCGGCGGGCGGCTCGCTGCCCGCGCTCGCGGGGGCGTGGCTGCAGGAGGCGGTCGACCTCGCGTGCATCCTGTGGGCGCTGCTCGCGATGCGACCGGGACGGGCCGAGCGGCGGGCGGCGGACCGCCTCGCGGTCGGGGGCAGAGAGCTCGTCGCGCAGCGGGGCTAGCCTCGAGTCATGTCTCAGCCGCCGCTCTGCGTCTCCCGCGTGCCGATCTTCGCGGGGCTCGCTGCAGGGGAGCAGCGCGAGGTGCACGACGTCGCGCGGCCTCGGCAGGTGCCGGACGGCGACGTCGTCTACGCCGAGGGCGGGCCGACGGCGAGCCTCCTCGTCGTCAACACCGGGCGATTGCGACTGAGCAGGTCGACGAGCGACGGGGCCGAGCAGCTGCTGCGCGTGCTCGGGCCCGGGGACTTCGTCGGTGTCGAGTCGTTCCTCACGGGCGCCCACCCGGGGCACACCGCGACGGCGATGGGCGAGACACTGCTGTGCGAGTTCCGGCACGAGGACCTCGGCGGCCTGCTGCGCACCTATCCGGAGATCGGCGCCGCGATGCTCGCGACGCTTGCGGAGCAGCTGTCGCGGACCGAGGAGCGGCTCACGGCGCAGGCCTTGGAACCGGTCGAGCGCCGCGTCGTGGGGTACCTGCTCGACCTGCCGGCCCGACCGCACGAGCGGGGCCTGCTGCTCGAGCTGCCGCTCACGAAGAAGGACGTCGCGTCGTACCTCGGCACGACGCCGGAGTCGCTGTCGCGGTCGCTGCGGGCCCTCGCCGACGCGGGCGTCATCGAGACGGTAGGCGCGCGCGGCATCGTCGTCCGCGACGCCGCAGCCCTCACCACCCTCCTCACCTAGCCCCCCGTCGCCGCCCTGCCGCCGCCGCCGAGACCGCGGGTCCGGCAGCCGACCCCGCAGGTCCCGCCGCTGCCATTTCGGACTCGCCGCCGAACCCGCTGCCCTGTGCCGAACGTGCTGGTCTCAACCAGCGCCCTCGGCACAGGGCAGCGCGCTCGACGGCGGGCACCCGCCGAGCGCGCGGGTGCGGCCGCCGAGGGCGCGGGTTCCGTTGCCGAGAACGCGGGTCTCGCCGCCGAGGGCGCGGGTTCCGTTGCTGAGCGCGCGGGTTTCGTCGCCTCGGGCGGGGCCAGCGAGTCATCGCCCTTACCCACTACTTGTCATTGCCGAGTAGTGGGCCTAGGCTTCTTCTCGTGACCCCGCACCCGCCTCCCCGTGACCCGCAGATGCTCAAGGGCATCCTCCCGGTGCTCGTCCTCGCGCTGCTCACGGAGCGCGAGTCCTACGGCTACGAGCTGGTGACCCGGCTGCAGGCCGACGGCCTCGAGGACATCGCCGCCGGCACCGTCTACCCCGTGCTCGCCCGGCTCGAGCGGGAGGGTCACATCAATTCCCGCCTCGTCGCCTCGTCGTCCGGGCCCGCGCGCAAGTACTACGTGCCGTCCGCCACTGGCGACGCGCAGCTCGCCCAGGGCGCCGAGGGGTGGCGCACGCTCGCCCGCACCGTCGAGGCAGTCCTCGGGCGGGTCGACCGCGCCCGCACCGCACCACCCGCACCGACGGAGGAGTCCGCATGACCACGACGACAACCGCGCCCCCCGTGCGCCGCCTCCCGGCGCGCGATCGGATCCGCATCGAGCGCTACCTGCTCGGCTTCAGCTGGCACATGCAGGACTACCCCCACAAGGAGTACAAGCAGATCAAGGCCGAGTTGCGCTCGAGTCTGCGGGCGGCGGCGCTCGACGTCGGCATCGACCGGGCGGTCGCGGACCTGGGCAGCCCGCACGTGCTCGCCGACCAGTACATCGCCGGGCTCGGGCGCAAGTTGCCGCGATGGAACACCGGCATCACGATCGCCGGCCTCGCGGTGTCGATGCTCGTCTACCTCGCGCTCGCGTACACCGTCGGCGCGATCGACACCCTTGAGGCGAAGGGCGGCGGCGAGATCGAGCTGTCCGTGTTCGGGGTCGAGACGGTCGCCCACTTCTCAGGCGACGCGATCTGGGTGCAGGCCAGGCCCACGTGGCTCGCGCTCGCGATCTACGGAGGTGTAGGCCTGGTCGCGTTCCTCGTGGGTGCCCGCGTCTGGCGCCTCCTCACGCGGCCCTCCACCACCTGACCGCGTCACCTCGCCCTGCGCGCGGGCTCCGCCAGCGAGCGCGCGGGTTCCGCCGCCCGAGCGCGCGGGGCCCGACCGCGAGAGCGCGGGTCCTGTCACCGAGCACGCGGGTCCCGACGGCGAGCACGCGGGTCCCGACGGCGAGCACGCGGGGCCCGACCGCGAGAGCGCGGGATTGGTCCGCGACGACCGCGCCGGGGCGCGGTTACGGGTGGTGCGACGTGGGCGTGAGGTGTGGCGCGAGGTGCCCGACGAGGTCGCGGAGCGCGCCCGGCACGACGGCGTAGTGTGCCCAGACGCCGCGCTTCTCCCGGGTGAGGAACCCCGCCTCGGTGAGCACCTTGAGATGGTGCGACACCGTGGGCTGACTCAGGCCGACGGGCTCGGTGAGGTCGCACACGCACGCGTCGCCGCCCTCGTGCGCGGCGATGAGCGCGAGCAGCCGGAGCCGGGTCGGGTCGGCGAGCGCTTTGAGGGTGCGGGAGGCGGCGTCGGCCTCAGAAGCGGTGAGGGTTGCGGTGGGGGTGGGTCCGCAGCAGGCCGCAGGTGCAGGTGCGGTGGCAGTGACTGCGGGCGGTGCAGCCGTCTCGGGGGACATGAGCCCATCGTCGCTCAGATATCTACGGATGTCGATATTGACAGTTGTCGATGGCCGGGTGCAGAGTCAGGCATCGACAGGTGTCGATCCAATGAGGAGGACTGTGATGGACGAGATTCGCGAGCAGGTCCGGGCGAGGTACGCGCTGGCCGCGATCAACGTGAGTGCGAGCTCCGGCGCCGGCTGCTGCGGCGGAGGCGACAGCGGGTGCGGGGGCGCCGACGTCGGGCCCAGCGCGCGGGACGCCCTCGTCATCGACGAGCGCTTCGGGGCCGGACTCTACGGCGACGACGCGCAGGACGCCCCGGCGGAGGCGCTCGCGGCATCGCTCGGCTGCGGCAACCCGATCCTCGTCGCGGAGCTGCGGGAGGGCGAGCGCGTCCTCGACCTCGGCTCGGGTGGCGGGCTCGACGTGCTGCTCTCGGCACGGCGCGTCGGGCCGACCGGCTTCGCCTACGGCGTCGACATGACGGACGAGATGCTCGACCTTGCGCGCGCCAACGCCGCGAAGGCCGCCGCGACGAACGTCGAGTTCCGCAAGGGCACGATCGAGGACCTCCCGCTCGAGGACGGGGCGGTCGACGTCGTCATCTCGAACTGCGTCATCAATCTCTCGACCGACAAGCCCGCGGTGCTCTCTGAGGCGTTCCGGGTGCTCGTGCCTGGCGGGCGGCTCGGCATCTCCGACGTCGTCGCCGAGGACCACCTGACCCCGGAGCAGCGCGCCGAGCGCGGATCCTACGTCGGCTGCATCGCCGGGGCGCTCTCGCGATCGGAGTACCTGGCCGGTCTCGCCACGGCTGGATTCGTCGACGCCGAGGTCACCCTCACTGCGCCAGTCGCCGACGGCATGCACAGCGCCATCATCCGAGCCCGCAAGCCCTGACCCGCGCCCAGCCCCTACCGCGCACATCTGGCCTGCCGACCGCGCGGGTCTGGCCTGCCGACCGCGCGGGTCTGGCCTGCCGACCGCGCGGGTCTGGCCTGCCGACCGCGCGGG
>JAFABT010000051.1 GCA_023425905.1 Actinomycetes bacterium
GGCCGGGCCGGTCGCGGCGGCGCACCTCGTTGCCGACGCGGTGTCCTACGCGCACCCGGGCAGGCTCGTCGTCGACCGGGTCTCGCTCGCCGTGCGGCCGGGGGACCGGCTCGGCGTGGTCGGCGAGAACGGGGCGGGCAAGACGACTCTGCTGCGCCTGCTCGCCGGAGAGCTCGCGCCGAGCACGGGGGAGGTCCGCCGGTCAGGGAGCGTCACCGTCGTCGGCCAGGAGCTCGTCGTCGAGGACGGCGCGCGGGTCGTGGACCTCGTCGACGACGCGCTCACGGCGTGTCGCGCGGCGGCGGGCGCGGTCCAACGGGCGGTCGACGAGTTCGACCACGAGACCGGCGACCTGCGCGAGCTCGAGACGGCGCTCGCCCGGCTCGACCAGCTCGCGGCGTGGGACGGGCGACGCCGCGCGGACGAGGCCCTCACCCGCTTCGGGGCGCCCCGGGACCTCGAACGGGAGCTCGCGACGCTGAGCGTGGGGGAGCGGTTCCGGGTCCGGCTCGCGTGCGCGGTCGCGGAGCGTGCGGACCTGCTGCTGCTCGACGAGCCGACGAACCACCTCGACGCGGCGGGCATAGACCACCTCACCGCGGTGGTCCGGGACTGGCCGGGGGCGGTCCTCGTCGTCACGCACGACCGCCAGCTGCTCGACGACGTCATGACGGGGATCATCGACCTCGACCCGTCGATCGACGGCCGGCCCGCGCTGTACGGCGCGACCGACTATGCGACGTATCGCTTCACCAAGGACCAGGCGCTGCGTCGCTGGCGCCAGCGTCACGTCGCGCAGACCCGGCGGGCCGAGAAGCTCGCGGAGCGGCTCGACGCGTCATACGAGGGGCTCTCGGACGAGTGGCGGCCCGCGAAGGGGTCGCAGAAGCACCGGCGTGCCACCCGGGCCCGCATCCATGTCAAGGCGGCGGATCGCCTCGTCGAGCGGCTCAAGGCCGAGGCGGTCGAGGTCCCCGTCCCGCCGCTGTCCCTCGTGTTCCCGGACCTTCCCGCGGCGCCACCGCGCCACGAGCAGGGCTTCGGGCTGCTCGAGGTGCGCGCGCCCGCCGTGCCGGGGCGGCTCGACCTGCCCGGCGTGCGCGTCGACCTGCCGCCGTGCGGTCGGCTCCTCGTGACCGGACCGAACGGGTCAGGCAAGTCCACGCTGCTCGGGGCGCTCGCGGGCCGCGTCCCGCTGTCGCGCGGCACGCGGGTGCTCGCCCCCGGGGTCCGGGTGGGCCTCCTCGGTCAGGACGACCGCGACCTCCACCGGTCGGCGGCGGTCCCGGGCGCAGGCACGGGACGGGCGGGTGCGCGTGACGCCGGACCGACGGGCTTCGAGGCCTACGCGCGTCGCGCTCTCGATCTTCTCGAGGCCGGCGAGCTCGACCCAGAGCGGCTCGTCCCCGTCGCCGGGCTCGGACTCCTCACCGAGGAGGACCTCGACCGCCCGCTCGCAGAGCTGTCCGTCGGGCAGCGGCGGCGCTTCGAGCTCGCGTGCGCCCTGCTCGCCGCGCCGCACGTCCTCCTCCTCGACGAGCCGACGAACCACCTCTCGGTGGGCCTCGTCGACGAGCTCACCGCGGCGTTGCGGCTCACGTCGGGCGCCGTCGTCGTCGCGACCCATGACCGGGCGATGCGCGCGGAGCTCGCGGACTGGCCCGAGCTTGCGCTCTGAGGGGTCACGCGGGGGTGCCCGCCAGCTCGACGGGCTCCGGCGCGGGGTCAGCTCAGGCGGCCGACGTGGGCCATCGCCTGCCGCAGGAGGATGTGCTGGCCGCCGTTCATCTCGAGCGCGAGCTGCTCGTCGCACGCCTCCTCGGGCGTGATCCACGCGAGGTCGAGCGAGTCGTGCTGCGGCGAGCAGTCGCCCGTGACGGGGACGACGTAGGCGAGCGACACCGCGTGCTGGCGCGGGTCGTGGTACGAGGTGATGCCCGGCGTCGGGAAGTACTCCGCGACGGTGAAGGGCTGCGGCGAGGACGGCACCAGCGGCAGCGCGACCGGTCCGAGGTCCTTCTCGATGTGCCGCAGCAGCGCGTCGCGGATGCGCTCGTGGTACATGACGCGCCCGGACACGAGGGCTCGTGACATGACGCCGTCGGGAGTGACCCGGAGCAGCAGGCCGACGGCGACGACGTCGCCCGCCTCGTCGACGCGGACGGGCACCGCGTCGACGTAGACGAGGGGGAGGGTGCGGCGCACCTCGGCGAGCTGGGCCGGGTGCAGCCAGCCGGAGCCGTCGGTCGGGTCGGGCAGCTCGGCGGTGTCGGTCACGGGCTAGTTCTACCGCGTCGCGGCTCCTCGTGCCGCGACGACTCGCGATCCGGCGGGGAATACTGGACACCGCCTCGTTGTCGTCACCTGTGAGACCACGAGCACCGCCCCGAACCGTGAGAGGACCCCATGCCCACCATCGAGCTGTCCGCGTCGACCCTCGGCGAGACGATCAAGGACAACGACATCGTGCTCATCGACTTCTGGGCCGAGTGGTGCGGGCCGTGCAAGCGGTTCGCGCCCGTGTTCGAGCAGTCCGCCGACGCGAACCCCGACGTCGTCCACGCGAAGGTCGACACCGAGGCCGAGCAGCAGCTCGCCGCGGAGCTGCAGATCACGTCGATCCCCACCCTCATGGCCTTCCGTGAGGGCATCCTCGTCTTCAACCAGGCCGGCGCCCTGCCCGGCCCGGCGCTCGCGAACGTCGTCGAGCAGGTCAGGTCGCTCGACATGGAGGACGTGCGCCGTCAGATCGACGCCGCCCAGGGCTGAGCGCCCCGATGCACCGACGCCGGCCACCCCTCGAGGG
>JAFABT010000056.1 GCA_023425905.1 Actinomycetes bacterium
CGCCGCATGCACGGACGCGGGCCCGCCCCATGCCGAAGCATGGGGCGGGCCCTCGTCGAGTCGCTACGCCGTCCGGACGAGCCGGGCGAGTCGATCAGGCGCCGGTGAGCTTCTCACGGAGTGCCGCGAGAGCCTCGTCCGAGGCGAGGGTGCCGGTTCCGGCAGCCTCCTCGGCCGGGGCGGAGGAGTACGAGGACGCCGGTGCGGCGGACGAACCGCCGCCCGTCGAGTCGCCCGCAGCAGCGTCGGCGTCGGCCTTGATGGCCTCTGCGACCTGCTTGCGGTGCGCCTCCCAGCGCTCGTGCGCCTTGGCGTACTGCGCCTCCCACACCTCACGCTGCGCCTCGAAGCCCTCGAGCCACTCGTTCGTCGCCGGGTCGAAGCCCTCGGGGTAGGTGTAGTTGCCCTGCTCGTCGTAGTCCGCCGCCATGCCGTACAGCGCGGGGTCGAACTCGTCGGAGGCCGGGTCCACGCCCTCGTTCGCCTGCTTGAGCGAGAGCGAGATGCGGCGACGCTCGAGGTCGATGTCGATGACCTTGACGAACGCGTCGTCGCCGACCTGGACGACCTGCTCCGGGATCTCGACGTGACGCACGGCGAGCTCAGAGATGTGCACGAGGCCCTCGATGCCGTCCTCGACGCGCACGAACGCGCCGAACGGGACGAGCTTGGTGACCTTGCCGGGAACGACCTGCCCGATCGCGTGCGTGCGGGCGAAGGCCTGCCACGGGTCCTCCTGCGTCGCCTTGAGCGACAGCGAGACGCGCTCGCGGTCGAAGTCGACGTCGAGCACCTCGACGGAGACCTCCTGGCCGACCTCGACGACCTCGGACGGGTGGTCGATGTGCTTCCAGGACAGCTCGGAGACGTGGACGAGACCGTCGACGCCGCCGAGGTCGACGAACGCACCGAAGTTGACGATCGAGGACACGACACCGGGACGGACCTGACCCTTGGCGAGCGTCTGCAGGAAGGTCGAGCGAACCTCCGACTGCGTCTGCTCGAGCCACGCACGACGCGACAGGACGACGTTGTTGCGGTTCTTGTCGAGCTCGATGATCTTCGCCTCGATCTCCTTGCCGACGTACGGCTGGAGGTCGCGGACGCGACGCATCTCGACGAGCGAGGCGGGGAGGAAGCCACGGAGACCGATGTCGAGGATGAGGCCGCCCTTGACGACCTCGATGACGGTGCCGGTGACGACGCCGTCCTCTTCCTTGATCTTCTCGATCGTGCCCCAGGCACGCTCGTACTGGGCGCGCTTCTTCGACAGGATGAGGCGCCCCTCCTTGTCCTCCTTCTGGAGGACGAGGGCCTCGACGGCGTCGCCGACCTTGACGACCTCACCGGGGTCGACGTCGTGCTTGATCGACAGCTCGCGGGAGGGGATGACGCCTTCGGTCTTGTAACCGATGTCGAGCAGGACCTCGTCGCGGTCGACCTTGACGATGGTGCCCTCGACGATGTCGCCGTCGTTGAAGTACTTGATGGTCGCGTCGACCGCGGCGAGGAAGTCCTCCGCCGTGCCGATGTCGTTGATCGCGACCTGCGTGACCGCCTTCGCGGTAGAGATGCTCATGTAGGGGTGGACTCCGTTGCGGACAGGAAGTAGTACGGACAGGGTTGTGTGGCTGGTGTGCGACGTCGTGCACCGCTCACGGCGCATGGGTGCATCGCGGTCGGTACGTCAGAGGCTCGCATGCCGAGGCATGCCAAAACACGCCGAGCCATCGTTCATGCTATCGGCTGTGCCAAGTGTCGGTCAAAGCGGCAGCACGCACGGACGCAGAGCCGTCTGCGTCCGTGCGTGCTCGTGCGTGACGTCAGGCGAGCTGGTTCGCGACCCGCAGCAGTTCCGTCGGGACGTGCTTGACCTTCCCGGCGATCTCCTGAAGCGGCACGAGGCAGATCTCCTCGCCGCGCAACGCCGTCATGACGTCGCTCTTGCCTGCCGAGATCGCGTCCACCGCGGCGACACCGAAGCGCGAGCCGAGGATGCGGTCCGTCGGCGTCGGCGTCCCGCCGCGCTGCACGTGACCGAGAACCGTCACCCGCGTGTCGAAGCCCGTCCGCGCGGCGATCTCGTTCGCGACGCGCTCGCCGATCGCTCCGGCGACGATCTCGCCGTACTTGCCGACGGGCGCGGTCCACTCGAAGTCAGTGTCGGCAGCCGGCTGTGCACCCTCCGCGACGACGACGATCGAGAAGTTGGCGTGGGCGCGGTGACGGTGCTTGAGGAACTTCGCGATCTTGTTCATGTCGAACGGCTCCTCGGGCGCGAGGACGAGCTCGGCCCCGCCCGCGATCCCGGCGTTCACAGCGATCCATCCGGCGCTGCGCCCCATGACCTCGACGACCATGACGCGGTTGTGGCTCTCCGCCGTGGTGTGGATGCGGTCGATCGCCTCGGTCGCGATGTTCACCGCGGTGTGGAAGCCGATCGACAGGTCCGTGCCCTCGACGTCGTTGTCGATCGTCTTGGGGATCGCGACGATCTTCACGCCTTGCGCCGCGATCTTCGAGGCCGCGTTGAGGGTGCCGTCGCCACCGATGCAGATGAGCGCCTCGATCCGCTCCGCCTCGAGCGTCGCCATGACCGCGTCGAGGCCGCCGTCGGACGCGTGCGGGTGGAACCGCGCGGTGCCGAGGAGCGTGCCGCCCTGGGAGAGCACGTTACGGATCTGCGGGCGGCCGAGCGGGAACACGTCCCCGTCGACGACGCCGCGCCACCCGTTGCGGAACCCGATGATCGAGTGCCCGTAGTCCCCCTCGCCATGCTTGACGACGGCGCGGATCGCGGCGTTGAGACCGGGGCAGTCGCCGCCACCGGTGAGCAGTCCGATACGCACGCTGAGTTCTCCTCATGAGCTAGGGGGTGCCGGTCGAGCGTCCTCACCCGCCGGAGGTCACAGGTTATCGCGACGCGGGCCTGCGCAGGTCGGCACCTAGGTCCCAGCGGGTCGGCCACAATGGCTCGATGACCGATCTGCCGCTCGACGACGCGGGCTACCGTGACCTCCCGCCCGGCGGCGACCGTGAGTCCGGGCGCAGATGGTGGGACGCGGAGGCGGCCGACTACATCGCCGAGCACGGCGACTTCCTCGGCGACGCCGACCTCTGCTGGGGTCCTGAAGGCGTGCGAGAGTCCGACCTCGGGCTCCTCGGTCCGCTCACGGGGCGCGACGTGCTCGAGATCGGTGCCGGGGCAGCACAGGGCGCACGCTGGGCGGCTGGGCAGGGAGCCCGCGTCGTCGCGAGCGACCTCTCCGCGGGCATGCTGCGACAAGCGCGGGAGATCGACGCCCGGCGTCACGCAGCCTCGGGAGCCCGTCCCGTCCCCCTCGTCCAGGCAGACGCGCGACGGCTGCCGTTCGCCGACCGTCGCTTCGACATCGTCTTCACGTCGTACGGGGCGGTGCCTTTCGTCTCTGACGCGGCGCTCATCCATGCCGAGGTCGCACGGCTGCTGCGCCCCGGGGGCCGCTGGGTGTTCTCCGTGACGCATCCCGTGCGGTGGGCCTTCCCGGACGACCCGAGCGAGCACGGCCTCCGGGCGACACGCTCGTACTTCGACCGCCGCCCCTACGTCGAGACGACGACGGACGGGACCGTGCGGTACGCCGAGCACCACCGGACCGTCGGAGATCACGTGCGCGAGGTCGTCGGCGCCGGCCTCGTCGTCACCGATCTCGTCGAGCCGGAGTGGCCCGAGTCGACGACGGCGACATGGGGAGGGTGGAGCCCGCTCCGCGGAGCGGTGCTGCCCGGCACTCTCATCGTCGTCGCGCGAGCCCCCTGACGCCAGCGCCTAGTGGCCGGCGTCGTGCCAGGTGCCACCCGAGCCCACCGACACGTCGAGCGGCACGGAGAGGACGGCCGCACCACCCATCTGCTCGCGAAGGATCTGCTCGACCTCGTCCCGCTCCCCCGCCGCGACCTCGACGACGAGCTCGTCGTGCACCTGGAGGATCATGCGGGAGCCGAGGCCTCGTGAGCGCAGCTGCGCGTCGACACCGAGCATCGCGACCTTGATGAGATCGGCGGCGGAACCCTGGATCGGCGCGTTGAGAGCGATCCGTTCCGCAAGCTCCCGGCGCTGGCGCTGATCACTCGTGAGGTCCGGCAGGTAGCGGCGGCGGCCGAGGATCGTCGCGGTGTAGCCGACGGCCCTCGCCTCGTCGACCACCCGCCGGAGGTAGTCCCGGACCCCGCCGAACCGCGAGAAGTAGTCGTCCTGCAGCCGCTGGGCCTCGGCCATGTCGATGCCGAGCTGCTTGGACAGCCCGAAGGTGCTCAGTCCATAGGCCAGCCCGTAGGACATCACCTTGATCTTCGAGCGCATCGCAGGGGTGACGTCCTGCGGATCGACCTCGAAGACGCGTGAGCCGACGTACCGGTGGAGGTCCTCACCCGAGCGGAACGCCTCGACGAGCCCGGTGTCGCCCGACAGGTGCGCCATGATGCGCATCTCGATCTGGGAGTAGTCGGCCGTGACGAGCGTCTCGTACCCCGCGCCGACGACGAAGGCGCGCCGGATGCGCCGCCCCTCCTCCGTCCGGATCGGGATGTTCTGGAGGTTGGGATCCGTCGACGACAACCGGCCGGTCGCCGCGATGGTCTGCCGGAAGGTCGTGTGGACCCGGCCGTCGGGCGCGACCGCGCGCTGCAGCCCCTCGACCGTCTGGCGGAGCCTGATCGCGTCGCGGTGCGCGAGCAGGTGCTGCAGGAACGGGTGCTCCGTGCGCGCGTAGAGGTCGGCGAGCGCGGCCGCGTCGGTCGTGTAGCCGGTCTTGATCTTCTTGGTCCGCGGCATGTCGAGCTGGTCGAAGAGCACCTCCTGGAGCTGCTTGGGCGACCCGAGGTTCACCTCCCGACCGATCGAGGCGTACGCCTCCGCGGCGGCCTGCTCGACCTGCGCTCCGAAGCCTCGGTCGAGCTCAGCGAGGTAGTCGAGGTCGACCGCGAAGCCCGCGCGCTCCATCCCGCCGAGGACCTCGACGAGCGGGAGCTCGAGGTCGCGCAGCAACGACGTCGCGCCCCGGTCACCGAGCTCGCCCTCGA
Organism: Actinomycetes bacterium; assembly: GCA_023425905.1. Lineage (GTDB taxonomy): Bacteria > Actinomycetota > Actinomycetes > Actinomycetales > Cellulomonadaceae > JAFABT01. Next base: position 5,062 of record JAFABT010000056.1, read on the forward strand.
GCACGCCGGCGAGCGCGACGGTCGCCTCCGCACGACGACCCGCCGCCGTCCCCTCGGCGTCGCCGTCGAGGTCGAACGCCCCCTGGTCGCCCGTGCCTGGCGTCTCACGCAGGTCGCGTCCGAGCGTGCGCTCGGCGAGCTCGACAAGGTCATAGGACCGCTGATCGGGGTGGCACAGGTACGACGCGAGCTCGGTGTCGATGACGACCCCCGCGAGGGACCACCCCCGGCTGCCGAGCTCGTGCCAGACGTCCTTCGCGCCGTGCACGAGCTTGGGGCAGGACGGATCCTCGAGCCAGCCGGCGAGCGCCGCGTCGTCCTGCGGGTCCAGCGCGGTGAGGTCGAGGCTCACGGCCGAGCCCGACTCGTCCGCGAGGGCGAGGCCCCACGCGTCCGGAGCCGAGGGAGTCGCCCTGCCACGGACGTCGATGCCGATCCGACCCGCGCGGCGCGGCGCGAGCCACGACGCGACCTGACCGGCGCTGAGCGTCTCGACGTCGACGGTGTCGACCGTCGTCGAGCCCGCAGGACCGTCTGGGTCGGGCACGAGGGCGAAGAACCTGTCGCGCAACCCGCGGATCTCGAGCATGTCGAAGGTGCGGTGCATCGCCTCCCGGTCCCACGGCTGCACGCCAAGGTCGCCCGGAGCGAGCGGCAGCTCGAGGTCGGTGAGCAGGTGGTTGAGTCGACGGTTGAGCCGGACCGCCTCGATGTGCGCGCGCAGGCTCTCGCCCGCCTTGCCCGGGATCTCCGGTGCGCGGGAGAGGACGCCGTCGAGCCCGTCGTAGAGGCCGATCCACTTCGCCGCGGTCTTGGGGCCGACCCCGGGCACCCCAGGGAGGTTGTCGCTCGTCTCACCAACGAGTGCGGCGAGGTCCGGGTACCGCCCGGGAGCCACTCCGTACTTGTCCTCGACCGCCGTCGGCGTCATCCGCGCCAGCACGGAGACACCCTTGACGGGGTAGAGCACCGTGACCGAGTCCGTGACGAGCTGGAGAGTGTCCCGGTCACCGGAGCAGATGAGCACCTCCATGCCAGCCGCCGCAGCCTGCGTCGCCAGGGTCGCGAGGACGTCGTCCGCCTCGAAGCCCGGCTTCGACAGGTGCGGCACCCGGAGGGAGTCGAGCACCTCCTGGATCAGTGCCACCTGACCCTTGAACCCCTCCGGGGTCGCGTCGCGCGTGCCCTTGTACGACGGGAGCTGCTCGGTGCGGAACGTACCGCCCTCGAGGTCGAAGGCGACGGCGACGTGCGTCGGCTGCTCGTCACGAAGCAGGCTCGCGAGCATCGACGTGAAGCCATACACGGCGTTCGTCGGCTGGCCGGTGCTCGTGGCGAACTTGTCCACCGGGAGCGCGAAGAACGCTCGGAACGCCATCGAGTGGCCGTCGACGAGAAGCAGGCGGGGTCGCGCGTTGTCGGTCACACCTGCCAACCTATCGCCCATGGCTGACACCCTCCCGCCCACCGGCCCCCTCGACCTCGAGGTCACCGGGACCCTCCTCGAACGCATGGGCATCGAGCTCAGCGAGGCCGACGCCGAGCACGCGATCGGGACGATGCCGGTCGCGGGCAACACCCAGCCGTACGGCCTTCTGCACGGTGGGGCGTCCGTCGTCCTCGCGGAGACGCTCGGCTCGATCGCCGCACAGCTGCACGCCGCACCGTCCGGACGAGCGGCGGTCGGCATCGAGGTGAGCGCGACCCATCACCGCGCGGTCCGTGCGGGGCTCGTCACGGGGGTCGCGCGCGCGCTCCACCTCGGTCGATCGACCGCAAGCTACGAGATCGTCGTGCACGACGACGCAGGCCGCCGACTGTGCACCGCTCGTCTCACGTGCATGCTCGTCGACAGGCCCCCGGCGGCGGGCTGACCCTCGCCAGGGACGGCGCGGGTGCTCTGCGGGCCCAGCGGGAGCCGTCAGGGGCTGGGGACCGTGGTGAGGAGTGACGACGGGGTCGGGCCCGCGGCCGCACCTGCCCGATCACGATGCTCCGCCTCGGTCGCGACGCGCTCGCGGACCGCCGCCGAGTCGATCCCGCCCGACATCGTCTCCTCACGAACCTTGCGCCGGCGCGCGATGAGGTGCTCGAGGCCGCGCGTGTGCGGTCGGTGCGCGTGCCGTCGAGACATCGGCTCGCCCTGCAGGCGTCGCTGCAGGCTCGCGAGGGTGGCCACCCGGTGAGCCGCCGCGGGCGCGAAGCCGAGCCGGACGAGGAAACGCTGCATTCCACGCGCCCCTGGCAGCGGCAGGGCGAACACGTGCACAGCCCCTGCAGCCTGGCCGATCTCGAGGAGCGACTCGAGCAGGGCGTGGCCCACGCCTCGACGTCGCGCACCCTCCGCGACGTAGAGGGCCTCGACGTGGAGCGAGACCTCGTCCGTGAACGGGCTGGGACCCACGACGCGCGCTAGCAGGAGGCCAGCGGGCGCGCCGTCGAGCGTGCCGTAGAGGAGTTCGGACCCTGGGGCGGCGAGGAAGGTCCCGACCTGGTTGCGAAGGAGTTCCCGATCAGCGCTGCAGAGCTGCGCGCCGACGCCGGACTCGGCCCGGGCCTCGAGGCACAGGTCGACGACGGGGTCGATGACATCGACCGTCGCGGGGACGACATGGACACCGGGTCGCACGTCCAGGCCTCCTTCGGCTCCATCCAACGAGCGAGTGTGCGGGGGAAGTCGCAGCCCAGGAGCGGCCACGACGGCCCTGGACGATCGCTCGTCAGTGGGCCGTGGTCGATCATCGCAAACCCCCGCGCGGTTGCCTAGTCCCAGGTCAGATATGTCCGAGTCGCCTCGGCCGACGCTCACGGCCCCGGCTGTGGGGGCCCCGGCGAGTCGTGCCCGACACGCCGGGCGCGCTCCCGGCTTCGCCGCGTCGTGACCCGCCGGATCACCTACGGATTTCGTGCTCCCAGGTTGCGAATGTGTACCGAAGCGACACGATGGCAACCCGCTGGCAATGTTTTCGTCCTACTCTTCGGGACACTCGTTCCCCTGCGGCAGACGAGACGACCGTTCGACGACGGAGGTCCCTACGTGCGCGACGAACACCCAGCGGGCTCGGCTCGACCTGCCCGACTTCGCAGGACCCTCGGCCTGGGGCTGCTCACACTCCTGCTCACGACCCTACTTCCCGTGACCGCGCACGCCGAGGACGCCCCCTGCGCGGCCGACCAGCAGACGGCGTGCATCAACGGCACGCTCCGCACCTCGGACGGCGAGCCAGCCGAGGGCGTGACGCTCGAGATCGCCAGCCCGTCGAGCTCCCTCACGGTCGAGACCGACGAGGACGGTCGGTGGTCCGTCGGCGTGAGCGAGCCGGGCACCTACTCGGTCACGCTCGACGTCGCCACGCTCCCGGAGGGCGAGTCCCTCGCAGATCCCGCCGCGAACCCACGGACGGTCGAGGCGGTCCTCGGCCAGTCCAAGGCGGCGCTGTTCCGCCTCGGGACACCGAGCGCTGGCCCGTCGCCCGACACCTCCGGCGAGGCCAGCCCCGCGCCCGCGTCACCGCAGACCCAGGGCAACGACCAGCTCGTCCGGATCGGGCAGCAGGCGACCTCTGGGCTCATCTTCGGGCTGCTGCTCGCACTCGCATCCGTCGGCCTCTCCCTCATCTACGGCACGACGGGACTGAGCAACTTCGCCCACGGCGAGCAGGTCACCCTCGGCGGCATCGTCGCGTACGTGGGCTGCCAGCTGCTCGGCATGCCGCTCGTCGTCTCGGGCGTGCTCGCGGTCCTCGTCGGTGCTGCGGTCGGGTGGGCGCAGGACGCCGTGCTCTGGAAGCCGCTCCGCCGCAGGCGCGTCGGAGCGGTCCAGCTCATGATCATCACGATCGGGCTGTCGATCTTCCTCCAGTACACGATCCAGTTCTTCTTCGGGGCGAGCCCGCTGCGCATCGTCACCGCCAACCCGAAGTCGGTCGACCTCGGCGGGGTGCTCATCACGCACCAGTCGCTGTGGTCGATGATCATCGCCGCGGTCGCGCTTGGTGGGGTGTCGTACTTCCTGCTCGCGACGCGCCTCGGACGTGCGACGCGCGCCGTGTCCGACAACCCCGCCCTCGCAGCGGCGTCGGGCATCGCCGTCGAGCGCGTCATCCGGCTCGTCTGGGTCCTCGGCGCCGGCCTCGCGGCGCTCGGAGGCGTTCTGCTCGGCCTCTACTTCAACGCGACGGCGTGGAACATGGGGGCGACGATCCTCCTGCTGATGTTCGCCGCGACGACGCTGGGCGGCCTGGGGACGGCGTTCGGCGCGCTCGCCGGATCGATCGTCATCGGGCTCGTCGCCGAGATGTCCAGCCTCGTCATCCCCTCCGACCTGCGGTACGCCGGGGCCCTGCTCATCCTCATCCTCGTCCTGCTCTTCCGCCCCCAGGGGATCCTGGGCCGGGCCGAGCGCATCGGCTGAAGGAGATCCTCATGGACTGGACCCGCATCCTCACGACGGTCTCCGCCGAGATCATCGCGCCCACGACCGCGGCCTACGCGCTCGCGGCGATCGGGCTCAACATCCACTTCGGCCTCACCGGTCTGCTCAACTTCGGTCAGGCTGGCTTCATGCTCGTCGGGGCCTACGCGTTTGCGATCTCGACGATCGCAGGGTGGCCGTTGTGGGCGGCGGTCCTCGCGGCGCTCGCCTCAGCGGTCGCCTTCGCGCTCGTCCTCGGCGTGCCGACCCTCCGGCTGCGCGGCGACTACCTCGCGATCGTCACGATCGCCGCGGCCGAGATCGTCCGGCTCGTGGGCCGCTCGACGTCGATGACGTCGATCACGGGCGGGAACGCCGGGCTCGCGGGCGACTCGTTCAAGGAGACGTTCCAGGGAGCCTCCCCGTTCCCTGACGGATCCATGACGATCGGGCCGTGGACCTACTCGGTCAATCTCTCGGACTCGTGGTGGCTCCGCCTCGTGGGATGGTGCCTCGTCGGTCTCGCGTGCCTGCTCGTGTGGCGGTGGCTGCGCAGCCCGTGGGGGCGCCTGCTCAAGGGGGTGCGCGAGGACGAGGACGCGGTGCGCTCCCTCGGCAAGAACGTCTACTCGCTCAAGATGCAGGCACTCGTCCTCGGTGGCTGTTTCGGTGCTGTCGCCGGCATCGTGTTCGTCCTGCCCCGCGCCGTGCAGGCGGACTCGATCGGCAGACCGGTGACCTTCTACATCTGGACGATCCTCCTGCTCGGAGGGGCGGCCACCGTCTTCGGCCCGGTGCTCGGGTCGATCCTGCTGTGGACGACGCTCATGCTCATCAAGAGCGTCATGCGCGAGGTCATCCCGACCTCGGTCATGCGCACCGAGCAGATCGAGACCTTCGGGTTCATGGTCGTCGGGCTGACCCTCATGCTGCTCGTCGTGTTCAGGCCGCAAGGCATCCTCGGCGACAAGAAGGAGCTGGCGATCAATGTCCAGTGACGCACTCACCCCCACCGCCCGCACTCTCCTCGAGACGCGCGCGACGCTCGCCGACCTCCCCCGCGTGCCTGGTGTCGCCAAGCCGGACCCGGTCCTCGTCGTCGACGACGTGCGCCGGAGCTTCGGTGGCATGGTCGCGGTCGACGTCGACCACCTCGAGGTGCAGCGCGGGATCATCACGGCTCTCATCGGCCCGAACGGTGCCGGGAAGACGACGTTGTTCAACCTCCTCACGGGCTTCGACCGTCCCAGCACAGGTCGGTGGTCCTTCGACGGCGTTCCGCTCGCGAAGGTGGCTGCAGGCAAGGTCGCCCGGGCCGGCATGGTGCGCACCTTCCAGCTCACCAAGGCTCTGTCCCGCATGACGGTGCTCGACAACATGTGCCTCGGTGCGCCCGACCAGCCCGGGGAGAACCTCGTCACCGCGCTCGTGCCGGCCCTGTGGCGCCGACGTGAGGCCGAGATCACGGACAAGGCCGAGGCACTGCTCGACCGCTTCAAGCTTCTCGAGAAGAAGGACGACTTCGCCGGCTCGCTCTCCGGGGGCCAGCGCAAGCTGCTCGAGATGGCGCGGGCGCTCATGTCGGACCCGCGGGTCATCATGCTCGACGAGCCCATGGCCGGCGTGAACCCCGCGCTCACCCAGTCCTTGCTCGGTCACATCCAGGCGTTGCGGGACGAGGGCACGACCGTCCTCTTCGTCGAGCACGACATGCACATGGTCCGTCACATCTCAGACTGGGTCGTCGTCATGGCCGAGGGCAGGATCGTCGCCGAGGGACCCCCGGAGACCGTCATGGGCGATCCCGCCGTGATCGACGCGTACCTCGGCGCGCACCACGACACCGACCTCGGTGACGACAACCTCCTCACGGACGACGTGGCCGAACAGCTCGACCACGAGGCCCGCGAGGAAGACGAACGACGTGACTCGGAGCACGACGCCTCCAAGGAGCGCCCCGCGAGCGAGGAGACGAGCCGATGACGACGACCGGACCCGCCCCGACCGGAGCGGCCCCCGCACCCCCGGGCGAGCCCCTGCTCGTCGCGAGCGACCTCGTCGCGGGCTATCTGCCCGGCGTGAACATCCTCAACGGGTGCGACCTCACGGTGAACCGTGGCGAGCTCATCGGCATCATCGGCCCCAACGGCGCCGGCAAGTCCACCCTGCTCAAGGCGCTGTTCGGCCTCGTCGGGGTCCGCTCCGGCACCGTGGTCCTCGACGGCGAAGACATCACGGGACAGCGCGCGGACACCCTCGTCCGGCGTGGGGTCGGGTTCGTGCCACAGACGAACAACGTCTTCCCGTCCCTCTCGATCGAAGAGAACCTCCAGATGGGAGCGTTCCAGGCGCCCGGCCGGTTCGCCGAGCGCTTCGACTTCATCGCGGACCTCTTCCCCGTCCTCGCCGAGCGGCGCAAGCAGCGTGCAGGCTCGCTGTCCGGCGGCGAGCGCCAGATGGTCGCCATGGCACGGGCGCTCATGATGGACCCGACGGTCCTGCTGCTCGACGAACCCTCCGCGGGGTTGTCGCCCGTCCGGCAGGACGAGACGTTCCTGCGGACCCGCCGGATCAACAAGGCAGGGGTGTCGGTCATCATGGTCGAACAGAACGCGCGCCGCTGCCTGCAGATCTGTGACCGGGGCTACGTCCTCGACCAGGGGCGCAACGCGTACAGCGCGCCTGGACGCGAGCTCATGAACGATCCCAAGGTCATCGAGCTCTACCTCGGCACCCTCGCGACTGACGTCGAGGCCAACGCGGCGCAGGAGCCACCGGGGGGTCCGTGACCCGCACCGGTTGCGCCCACGTCCTGTCGGGCACGACGAACCGGGGCCCCGTGTG
>JAFABT010000074.1 GCA_023425905.1 Actinomycetes bacterium
GGATGAGCGCCCGGACCGCGTCGCGCCCGTTGTCGCCGGGGCCGACGAGGGCGACGACGCTCGCTCCTGGGATGCGCCCGCGGCTCGCGCGCAGCACCCGGAGCACGTGCGTCGCGAGGCCGAAGGCCGCCCGGTCCATGAGCGTGCTCGTCCCGTCGGGCAGCGGGGGGAGCGCGGCGAGCAGCGGGGCCTCGGCCGCGCGGACGTCGCTGGCGGAGTAGGCGGTGACCATGGGACCAGTGTCCTCGCAGGTGCGCCCCGGGCGCAGGGCGCGGGTACGTTGAGGGCATGCGATTCGGACTCTTCATCCCCCAGGGCTGGCGCCAGGACCTCACCGGGATCCCCGCCTCGGAGCACTGGGCCGTCATGCATGGCCTGGCCAAGCACGCCGACGACGGCGACTCCTTCGAGTCGATCTGGGTCTACGACCACTTCCATGCGGTGCCGGAACCGAACGGCGAGGCGACGCACGAGGCCTGGAGCCTCATCAACGCCTACGCCGCGAGCACGAGCCGGGTGCGACTCGGTCAGATGTGCACGTGCATGGCGTACCGCAACCCCGCCTACCTCGCGAAGGTCGCGGCGACGGCCGACGTCATCTCGGGCGGCCGGGTCGAGATGGGTATCGGTGCCGGCTGGTACGAGCACGAGTGGCGCGCCTACGGCTACGGGTTCCCCCGTGCGGGCGAGCGCCTCGCGATGCTCGACGAGGGCGTGCAGATCTTCCAGCAGCTGTGGACCGACGGAGTCGCGACCTTCAAGGGCGCGCACTACGACATCGAGGGTGCCCAGCTCGCTCCGCTCCCCCTCCAGGCGGGCGGTCCGCCGCTGTGGATCGCGGGCGGCGGCGAGAAGGTCACGCTGCGCATCGCGGCCGAGCACGCGGCCTACACGAACTTCGACGGCTCGATCGAGGGCTTCACGCACAAGTCGGCGATCCTCGACGCGCACCTCGACCGGATCGGCCGGGACCGCGCGGAGGTCACCCGCTCGGCGAACTACAACGTCGTCATCGGTGAGAACGCCGCCGAGGTCGCTGACCGTCTCGCATGGATCCACGACCACATGAAGAAGACCGTGCCGGCCAAGGCCGACGAGCAGCTTGAGCAGTGGAGGAGCGGCCCGCTCGTCGGCACTCCCGAGCAGATCGTCGAGACGCTCCGCACCCTCGAAGGGCTGGGCATGACGTACGCCATCACGTACTTCGCCGAGGCCGCCTACGACCGCTCGGGCATCGAGCTGTTCGAGCGCGAGGTCGTCCCCGCGTTCCGCTGATCATCACGCCGGGCGACCGCCTCGAGGATGACGCCCGCAGCGAAGAGCGCGGGCGCGAGTCCGTGCGCGATGGCACGCGCCCGCATCGTCCGCCCCCGTCGTCGTCGAGCGGCTAGTCCCGCTCGGCGACGACCATCGCGGAGGCGATGCCGGCGTCGTGGGACAACGACAGGTGGAACCGGTCGATGCCGAGCGCGGCCGCTCGGGCCGCGACGGTCCCCCGCACCTCGACGCGTGGCGGGCCGCCGAGCACCCGGTGGACCGTGGCGTCGTGCCAGGCCAGGGCGCCGGGGGCTCCGAGCGCCTTCGCGATCGCCTCCTTCGCGGCGAAGCGAGCCGCGAGGGAGTTGGGCGGCAGCTCGCGCTCCTCAGGCGTGAAGAGCCGCTCGCGCAGCCCGGGGGCGCGCTCGAGCGTCGCCGTGAACCGGGCGACGTCGACGACGTCGATCCCGACCCCGACGATCACTCGACCGTGACGGACTTGGCGAGGTTGCGCGGCTGGTCGACGTCGAGGCCCTTCGCCGTCGCGAGCTCGCACGCGAAGATCTGCAGCGGGACGGTCGTGAGCAGCGGCGCGAGCAGCGTCGGGCACTGCGGAACGGAGATCACGAGGTCCGCGAAGGGCTTGACGTCCTCGTCGCCGTCCTCGGCGACGACGATCGTCCGCGCGCCGCGCGCCCGGATCTCTTGGATGTTCGAGACGACCTTCGAGTGCAGCGAGTCGCGCCCGCGCGGCGAGGGCACGATGACGATGACGACCTGCCCCTCCTCGATGAGCGCGATCGGGCCGTGCTTGAGCTCACCAGCCGCGAAGCCCTCCGCGTGGATGTAGGCGAGCTCCTTAAGCTTGAGCGCACCCTCGAGGGCGACGGGGAAGCCGACGTGACGGCCGAGGAAGAGCACCGAGGTGACGTCGACCATGCTGCGCGCGAGGTCGCGCACCTCCCCCGAGCGGTCGATGACCTCCTGGACGTGGGCCGGCATCGCACGCAGGTCCTCGAGCATGTCCGCGACCTCGTCGGGGAACTTGTTGCCGCGGAGCTGAGCGAGGTAGAGACCGAGCAGGTACGCCGCCGTGATCTGCGAGAGGAAGGCCTTCGTCGAGGCGACCGCGACCTCGGGGCCCGCGTGGGTGTAGAGAACCGCGTCGGACTCGCGCGGGATCGTCGAGCCGTGCGTGTTGACGATCGCGAGGACCTTCGCCCCCTGCTCGCGCGCGTGCCGCACAGCCATGAGCGTGTCCATCGTCTCCCCCGACTGGGAGATCGCGACGACGAGCGTCTTCTCGTTGACGACCGGGTCGCGGTACCGGAACTCGTGCGCGAGCTCGACCTCGACCGGGATGCGGCACCAGTGCTCGATCGCGTACTTCGCGACGTGCCCGGCGTACGCGGCGGTGCCGCACGCGACGACGACGATCTTGTCAACGCTGCGGAGCACCGTCTCGGGGATGCGGACCTCGTCGAGGATGATGCGTCCACGGTCGTCCGTGCGACCCAGGAGGGTGTCGGCGACGGCGTGCGGCTGGTCGTGGATCTCCTTGTCCATGAAGGAGGCGAAGCCGCCCTTCTCCGCGGCGGCCGCGTCCCAGTCCACCGTGAAGCGACGCGCGTCGACCGGGGTGCCGGCGAAGTCGGTCACCTCGACCGAGACGGGGGTGATCGTCACGACCTGGTCCTGGCCCAGCTCGAGTGCGTCGCGGGTGTGCGCGATGAACGCCGAGACGTCGGAACCCAGGTAGTTCTCACCGTCGCCAAGGCCGACGACGAGGGGCGAGTCGTGCCGCGCCCCGACGACGACGTCCGGGTGGTCGGCGTGGACGGCGAGGATCGTGAAAGTGCCCTCGAGTCGCCCGACGACGTCGCGCACCGCCACCGTGAGGTCGCCTGCGTCGCGGTACGCACGCTCGACGAGGTGGGCGACGACCTCGGTGTCCGTCTCGGAGAGGAACTCTGCTCCGTCGGCGGCGACCTCCGCGCGCAGGGCGGAGAAGTTCTCGACGATCCCGTTGTGGATGACGGCGACCTTCCCCGAGACGTGCGGGTGGGCGTTGACGTCGTTCGGGGCGCCATGGGTCGCCCACCGGGTGTGCCCGATGGCCGCGGTCGCGTCGGGCATCGGTGACGCGTCGAGGGCGTCGAGGAGGTTGACGAGCTTGCCTGCGCGCTTGGCGGTCGCGGGGGCCGCGAGAGCCGGCGCGACGAGAGCGACGCCCGCGGAGTCATAGCCGCGGTACTCAAGGCGCTTGAGGCCCCCGAGGACGACCTCGAGCGGGCGCTGGCCCGCGTCACGTGCACCGACGTAACCCACGATTCCACACATGGGGCTCATCTTACGGCGCGGGCCTGGCCCCGCGATCAGGCAGAATCGACGAGTGCCCCCTGCGCCCACCCCTCCGACCCCGTACGTCGACCTGGACCGTGACGCGTGGTACCGGCTGCGGGAGTCGACCCCGCTCCCCCTCACGTGGCAGGACATCACCCGGCTGCGCTCGCTCGGTGACCCGATCGACCTCGCCGAGGTGGACGCGATCTACCGCCCGCTGTCGCGGCTGCTCGACCTCCACGTCGAGGCGACCGACCACCTCCACCGGGTGACGTCGGACTTCCTCCACCAGACGGCCTCACGCACGCCCTTCGTCATCGGGGTCGCCGGCTCGGTCGCGGTCGGCAAGTCGACGACGGCCCGCGTCCTGCGCGAGCTCATGGCGCGCTGGCCCAACACCCCCCGGGTGGAGCTGCTCACGACGGACGGGTTCCTGCTGCCCAACGCGGAGCTCGAGCGGCGCGGGCTCATGGGGCGCAAGGGCTTTCCCGAGTCCTACGACCGCCGCGCCCTCGTCCGTTTCCTCATGAAGGTCAAGGCGGGACGGCCCGAGGTCCGCGCACCGGTCTACTCCCACCTCACGTACGACATCGTCCCCGGCGAGGAGGTCGTCGTGCGCCAGCCGGACGTCCTCATCGTCGAGGGCCTCAACGTCCTGCAGCCCGCCCGTCCGCGGTCACCGGAGGCTGGGGCGGGGGAATCCACGCTCGCCGTGAGCGACTTCTTCGACTTCTCGATCTACGTGGACGCCAGGCCGGCCGACGCGCGCCGCTGGTACGTCGACCGGTTCCTCGCGCTGCGCGCGACCGCGTTCGCCGACCCGAACTCCTACTTCCACCGCTACGCGGCACTGTCGGACGACGCCGCGGTCGAGCAGGCGGAGCAGATCTGGGACTCGATCAACGCGCCCAACCTCGAGCTCAACATCGCGCCGACGCGGTCGCGGGCGACGCTCGTCCTCACGAAGGGCCCCGACCACTCCGTCGAGCGGATCCGCCTGCGCAAGGTGTGACCGGACGAGGCGGGGTGCGGGGTGCGGGGTGGTCAGCCCTGCGTCGGTGTGTGCTCGTCCTCGGCGGGTGCGTTCGGCGCCTCCTCGGCGGCCTGCGGGTCTGCGGTCGCTCCGTCGTCGTCACCGAGCTCTAGGTGCCGGCTCCCCCACCACGTGAGCACCTTGTCGACGATGACGCCCATGATCACCCCGCCGATGACGCCGACGACGACGCCGAGAAGCGGCCGGCTCGAGAACACCGCGCCGGCGCTCAGCCCGATGACGAGCGAGTAGACGGACCACGTGATCGCGGCGATCGCGGTGAGCGCCATGAACCGCCGCCTGCTGTAGCCGACCGCGCCAGCGGTCATGTTGACCGCGACACGTCCGATCGGGATGTAGCGCGCCGCGATGATGAACGACGCTCCCCGGTGCTCGAGCGCGTGCTCAGCCCAGTCGAGGGACTTCTGCGCCTTCTCCCCGCGGAACCAGCGCATCTGGCGCGGGTTGAGCCGCTTGCCGATCGAGTACGCGATCTGGTCCCCGCAGAACGCCCCGATCGCCCCCGCGATGATGATGCCGAGGATCGACGGGTTGCCGGTGCTCTGCGCGAGCGCACCCAGCGTGATGACGACCGACTCGCTCGGGATGGGCGGGAAGAAGCCGTCGATCGTCGCGAAGCCGGTCAGTGCGGGATACACCCAGAACGAGGACGCGAGACCCTCGATCCAGGTCTCGATCTCGGTGATCCAGCCGCTCACGGCGCGCCTCTCGTCCGGGGTCGTGAGCGCAGCCGCGCCCAGTAGGTGGCCAGGGTACGTGCCACCGCGCGAGTGATCTAGCCGACAACCTGCG
>JAFABT010000104.1 GCA_023425905.1 Actinomycetes bacterium
CGGCGTCCCGGTCGAGCCTGAGGTGAGCAGGACGAGGGCCACGTCGTCGGCGACGCGCAGGTCACCGGTGCGCGCGGCGTCCGCGTAGGTGACCTGCACGTCCGCGGGTGCGTCCGCGGGGATCGGCAGCACGGCGGGCCCTGTCCCGTCGAGCGCGGACCGGAGGGCGTCGCGGAGGGCATCGAGCGTCGCGGAACCTTCGACGGACCGCACCGACTTGTTCACAGATGCAGCGTAGGTGCCGACGTAGAGTTGTCGCCGGTGCGCCCTCGCCGACCAGACGGGCGCCGCCCCATCTGTGAGGAGCTCTACGTGTCCGACGCCACCCGTCGTCCCGTCTCTGCCGGCCGTCTCGGCCGTGCGGGTCGCAACCGTCGCGCCCTGCTGGCGCTCGTCCCGGCGGGTGCGCTGTTGCTCGCGGGCTGCACCGGCTCGCCCGGCCCCGAGGTCACCGCGTCCGCGACGTCGACCGTGACGCCGAGCATCGACCCGTCGAAGGACGCGGTGCCGCCGGTGCCGACCGTGTGGCCGCTCACCGGGGAGAAGGTCGACGCGGTCGCCGAGCGCCCCGCGATCTCCGTGAAGATCGAGAACACCTCCGCGGCCCGCCCGCAGACGGGGCTCGAGGACGCCGACATCGTGTGGGAGGAGATCGTCGAGTTCGACGTCCCCCGCTTCGTCGCGACGTTCCACTCCAAGACGCCCAAGGAGGTCGGGCCGATCCGCTCGACCCGCCCCATGGACGACGACATCGCCGCACCGATCGGTGGCGCGCTCGCGTTCTCCGGTGGCCAGGGCGGCATCGTCAAGAAGATGAAGAAGGCCGGCCTCGTCACGCTGTCGAACGACGCCGGTGACGGCGGCTTCTGGCGGTCGAGCGCCCGCCGCGCCCCGCACAACGTCTACGGCGACGTGTCGAAGTTCCTCAGCCAGGCGTCCAAGGCCAAGGCCCCTGCGGAGACCTTCCGGTTCGCCGCCGACGCCGCCACGGCGACGGCTGCCGCGTCCGGCAAGAAGGCCACCGGTGTGACGACCAAGATGTCGAGCCTTGCGCGCCCCGCCTGGAAGTGGTCGGCCGAGAAGAAGGCGTATCTGCGCTCGGAGGGCAGCACCGCGGCGAAGGTCGCGAGTGGCGCCCAGATCTCTGCGACGAACGTCGTCCTGCTCGACGTCAAGCACAAGGACTCCGGCTATAACGCCCAGGGCGGCACGGCCGTCCCCGACATGACGGGCAAGAAGGGCAAGGGCGCCGTCCTCCAGGGCGGCAAGTTCGTCGAGGTCACGTGGACGAAGGACGGCGTCGGCGCGCCGTTCGTCCTGCTCGACGACAAGGGCGCCCCGGTGCTGCTCGCGCCCGGCAACACGTGGGTCGAGCTCGTCCCGCACACGGGTTCCTTCACGCTCACGGGCGTGGAGAAGGACGCCTCCTAGCCCCGGCAATCTGTAGATGTACGCGTGCGGCCGACTCCGGAAGGACGTCGGCCGTACGCGTTGTCCCTCTTGATGACCGTCGAGAGTGCAAGGATGCGCTCGAGCGATCTGGGAGGGTTGACAGACCATGAAGATCACGACGACGCATGGGCTTGCGGCAGCAGCGGGCGTCGCAGTCGCAAGCTGACGAAGGTCGGGTTCGAGTTTGCCTTTACTGCCCAGAACGCCGCCCTCGCGGCATGATCACCACTCACCCGGTGTCAACCGACCCTGCAGCACTCCCTGGACTCCAACGGCGAGGCGTACGACTCGGACATTCTCGTGATCGGTACGAAGGACGGTCCACGCCTGATGAACCCGGTGTTCTGGAACAGCACGGACTTCGGCGAAGGTCACGTCGCCAACGCGAAGGTCGACGTATGCGCCCAACGATCCGATGGGGGCATCGCAGCCGTCCGCCCTCGCTCCCGTACTGGGTCCTGACGTCGAGCGCGTCGCGATCGATCGACGTCAGGGCCCGAAGGGTGGGCGTCAACGCACAATTGCGGCAGGCACTCCGATGTCGTTGCCGGGCATGACGGTCACGCGACCATCCACAATCGGATACACCGCCTGAACCGGATTGAGCAGCGTCGCCGGATTGTGACCGGATCTATCGAGATACAATACGTACGAGCTCTCTCGGTCGAAGTGCACTGCCGTCGTATTGTCGAAGCGCTTCGCGCCCAAACTCCCCCCGAGCTCCATCACTTCGATGGTCTCGCCTCTAACAGCGGGGCCATTCCGCGCGTCCCGGCCAGGCCCCCGCGATCCCCGTGTCGGGGCGGCCGGCGTCGCACACTGCCCAGCGCACGACTCTCGTCGACCTGGGTTCCAAATCAAGCAAGTCGCCCGAATCGCCCACATGGACCCAGCGGCGCAGCTATGATGGTGCCATGAGACGTAACCGCATCGCTCAATCCGTCCTTCCCACGTTCGGGTCGGTCGTCTTGCTCGTCGGCTGTGCCTCCGGATCGCCGTCGGCGAACGAAAAGGCGACGACGCCTGCTACTGACGCCGTCGCGGTCTCTTGCGACCCCGCACCGACTGGACCGGTATCGGCCGAGCAGGCTGCGTCATGCGTTTACAGAGGATGGTTCGAGAATGACAGGGCGCTTCTTGAGCAGTTTGGCGTGCCAGGCGTGACGGACCACCTTCCTGTCGTAATGGGAAATCCCACGTCGGATTACCACGGTTGCGAAAGTGGTACGTCCACCGATGAAGTGCTCTGCTCGTGGTCGGCGCAGGGCGAGCGGGGTGTCGTGACTTTCCGAATGCACGCCACCGGCAACGATTCGGACGGATACCGCGTCACCAAGATCGACATGGTGGACTAGGGCGCCGTCGGCGTCTCGCGAGTTGATAGAGTGCACATGCCAGTGGGTGTGGGATACGCGGAATTAGGGGAGTTTGTCGTGCCATTTGTCAAGAAGCGCCTCGTTACTGCACTTGCGGCTACCATCGTGCTGATACTGGGCCTCCCAGTCGGCGCTGGCGCTGCGAGGCCTGCTCCTGCGCCGATCGAACCGGCCGTGGTCATTGCAGAAAACGGGGTGGTGCAACCCGACGGGCGGACGTTCTACCCGACCGGTCCCATCAGCGACACAACGCAAGTAATCCTTCCGGATGCGTCCGGGCGGCTCCCGGGGGGGCCTCAGCCGCAGTGAGGCCAAGAATATCCTGGCTACGCAGGGCGGTGCGGCTCTTCTTGCTAGCGTCGCGTCTGCGTCTGCGCAGACAAGCAGCCTTCTGACCGTTTCTGCTGCTTCTAAGACGTTGACATGGTCCGCGGGTTTCTGCTGCAAATGGGCGTCGTATACTCACCCCACTTCTTTTTCCGGCCGCGAGTCCAGCAAGATGCACTACTGGTTTTCCGTGCAGGACGGCACGCAGCAGTGGGCCTGCTCGCAGGGCCTGGGCTACTACCGAGGCTACAACGGCAGCGACTTTGGCGTGTGGAGCAAGTGGTACCAGACGGGCTGCGCCAAGGGTGGTCCAAAGTCAACGAGCACTTCGGTCCCTTGGGGCTACGTCTGGGCGATCCCGAAGATGAGGTTCCAGTCGCAGCATTACGCGGCCCTCGCGACGGGCCGGTGGGGATGGGGGTGACCCTCCAATTTTGCTCAAGCTAATCCCCGGGCCCCTGACGATGCACATCGTCAGGGGCCCGCGCCGTTCGTGCCGTAATGAGCCCTTTGAGGGCTCTTCGCCGATCGGGTGGGGAGTGTGTGGTCGGCGCGGTGAGGTGTGAGGAGGGGTCGAGGTCCCCGAGGATCAGAAGCGACCAAGCAATCTGATCGATTTCGAGGACCTCGACGTGTCTCACGCTACGGGGTGCGCTGATGCACCTACTACTGCTGATTCCTGCTCTCGCTGTGATGCTCTGCTGGGCCTGGACGGTGTCCGGGTCGAAGCCGCCGATCGGAGCACGGAGGTCATGACGGTGACGGTCTCGACCCCGTGGCAACGGATGGGGTGCCCGGACTGCGGGGTCGTCATGCCCGGTCGTGGGCGGCGCGCTCGGGTGCTGCACGATGTCCCGCACGGCGCCGCGCGGGTCACGCTCGAGTGGCGCCAGCGGGTGTGGCGCTGCCCTGATCCTGGCTGCCCGCGTGGCACGTTCGCCGATCAGGTCCCGACCCTGGTCGCCGCGTGAGGGTCTCTCACGGTCCGGGCGGTGGCTTGGGCGATCGGGCAGCTGCGCGGCGAGCACGCCACGATCGCGGGCCTGGCCCGCCAGCTCGGGGTTGGGTGGTGGACGCTGTGGCGCGCGGTCAAGCCGCAGCTCGAGCGTCTCGCTGGCGAGGAGTCCCGCTTCGTGGGTGTCACCTCGCTGGGCGTCGATGAGCACATCTGGCACCACCGTGACCCGCGCACGCGTGGACCGAAGGAACTGACGGGGATGGTCGACCTGACCCGTGACAGCCGCGGACGCACCCATGCTCGGCTGCTGGACCTCGTCCCGGGCCGCTCGAAGAAGGCCTACGCAGACTGGCTCACCGATCCCGGCGCCGACTTCCGCGCGGGCATCAAGATCGCTGCCCTGGACCCGTTCGGCGGCTACAAGGCCGCGATCGACGCCGAGCTCGCCGAGGCGACCGCGGTCCTGGACGCGTTCCACGTCGTCAAGCTCGGCACCCAGGTCGTCGACGAAGTACGCCGCCGCGTCCAGCAAGACACCCGCGGGCACCGCGGACGCAAGGGTGAGCCACTGTTCGGGATCCAGACCATCCTGCGCGCCGGCGCCGAGAACCTCACCGACCGCCATCTCACGCGACTCGCGACCGCAATCGAAGCCGACCAGGCCCACGAGGCCGTCTACGTCGCCTGGCGCTGCGCCCAGGACCTACGAGCCGCCTACCGGACCAAGGACACCAGCGAGGGCAGGGGAAGAGCCGAGAAGATCCTCGCCTCGTTCCACACCTGCCCGATCCCCGAGGTCGCCCGCCTTGGACGGACCCTGCGCCGCTGGCGCCAGGCGTTCCTGGCCAACTTCACCACCGAGCGCACGAACAACGGCCCGACCGAAGCCATCAACGGCATCATCGAACTCCACCGCCGCCTCGCCCGCGGCTACCGCAACCGCGACAACTACCGCCTACGCATGCTCCTCGCGGCAGGCGGACTCATCACCTGACTCCCCGCCTGATCGGCGAAGAGCCGGCAAACTTGCATTCTACTGGACCGCGGGTGCGAAAGACAGGCTGATCGGCTCCAGTGATACCGGGACTTTTGAGCCCGACTTCAATGCCAACAATAAGGACGGTAAGCACTACTTCGGGAGTTCTATCAAGTTCCGGTCGACGACGATGCATAGTTGTCGGTTCGGGGCGGGGTGCGGTTTTCTTTGCGCGTCGCCCCGTCTCCGAAGTCCCGTCAATCGGCTTGGTGCCGAGCGGGGCCTTCCGCCGCACTTCGGATCGAGAGCAGGTCGCCCACGTCGCACTCAAGCGCTTCGCAGAGCGCGAGGAGTGTGGTGAACCTTATAGCGCGGGCGCGACCGTTCTTCAGGACAGAGAGGTTTGCGCGCGTGATTCCCGTCGCCTCCGAGAGAGATTGGAGGGACCATCCGCGCGCGCGGAGAAGCGCGTCGATGTTGCAGGTGACCACGGCGTTGGTCGCCCCGTCCACCGCTGATCTCAGCATACGACCTCGCTCAGTTCATGTGACTGCCGTCCTGCCGCACGAAGCACAAGTGCTAGGACTAAGAGGGCGACTCCAGTCGTAATGAGGGGCCAGTTCATGTCGAGAAGAACGTTTTCTGGGAACACGGCCGGAGCGGCACCGGTGGAGTGCAACCCTGTCGCAATAGTCCGGAGTGCGCGGAACTCAAGCAGGTTTGCCGCGATGGTGGAGGCAACAATGATGACGCCGCCGTAGGCGCTCGCCAGGGAGAGCAGTCGAAAGACGCTGCGGTTCAGAACTACCCGGATGGCGACCGCAACAATAGCGAGGACCGCGCAGATCAGAACTGCGGCTGAGATGGCTCGGGCGAGGGTGAGCTGAAGGTGCGCTTGAGGGGCGAGGAACTGGACAACAAAGTCTGCACTGGTGTACGAACCCTCGAGGGCGCTGATCGGTGGGGGTGACGTCAGGATGGGTTCCGGGTCAGCCAGCGCTTCGCTCCTCACGGGGAGGGAGACGTGAATTTCGCCCTTCGCCAACCATGTGAACAGCGAATCCCATAGCGCGTGGAGAAGGGCCGGGAGCGAGATCGTGAGAAGTGCGATTGACAGTGCCAGGATCCCCCAGCGTTCCCAGATGCCGATGCCAGATCGCACCATGGGGGCCGCCTCCTCTTCATCTGACTTCTTGTCTCGCATTGTGCCGACCCCTCCCGCAGGGCGTCTCGTTATCGAGACGCTCTATCTGGACTGTATCGACTATCGATCCATGTGGCGACCGCTCTCGGCGGCATGTAGGCACGCGACGAGGCCGTGCCTCACCCCGGGTGTACGTGCACGCGTCGCGTTGTCCCCCCAGGGGTGGACAACGTCGCAGGTTGTGAGCCCGTGGGGGCATCTTCCGGGCCGTGAGGTCAAGGCCTGGGGCCGACGCGGGGGAGGAGTCTCGCGCGAGAGCGTTGAGGCATGGCAACGATCACCCCGCACCGCACCGTCTCCGAGCCCCGCGACCTGCGCTCAGCGCTCTCGGTCGTCGGCTCCGTCCTCGTCGTCGCCCTCGCCGGCGCGACGTTCGCCCTGCTCGTCAACAAGGTCGTCACGTTCGTCTCGGCGGCCGTCTCCGGCATCTGACGCCGGCGGGGTCCCGGCCGCTGCGATGGTGTGAGGCGCGCGCTCTCGCGTGCTCGATCAGAAGTGGTACGGGAACCCTGACCAGTCCGGGTCGCGCCGTTCGAGGAACGAGTCGCGGCCCTCGACGGCCTCGTCCGTCATGTACGCGAGGCGGGTGGCCTCCCCGGCGAACACCTGCTGGCCCATGAGGCCGTCGTCCGCGAGGTTGAAGGCGAACTTGAGCATGCGGATCGCCTGCGGAGACTTGCCCGCGATCGTGAGGCCGTACTCGAGCGCGAGGTCCTCGAGACGCTCGTGCTCGCACACCTCGTTGACCGCTCCCCACCGCTCGGCGTCGTCGGCGGAGTACTCGCGGGCGAGGAAGAAGATCTCCCGGGCGCGCTTCTGCCCGACCTGCTTGGCGAGGTACGCGGAGCCGTAGCCGCCGTCGAAGGAGCCGACGTCCGCGTCGGTCTGCTTGAATCGCGCGTGCTCGCGGCACGCGATCGAGAGGTCCGCGACGACGTGCAGCGAGTGTCCGCCGCCGGCCGCCCAGCCGTCGACGACCGCGACGACGACCTTCGGCATCGTCCGGATGAGGCGCTGCACCTCGAGGATGTGCAGGCGGCCCGCGCGCGCCGGGTCGACGGTGTCGGCCGTCTCGCCCTCGGCGTAGCGGTAGCCGTCGCGGCCGCGGATGCGCTGGTCGCCGCCCGAGCAGAACGCCCAGCCGCCGTCCTTCGGCGAGGGGCCGTTGCCGGCGAGCAGCACGGTGCCGACGTCCGTCGTCATGCGGGCGTGGTCGAGCGCGCGGTAGAGCTCGTCGACGGTCCCGGGGCGGAAGGCGTTGCGCACCTCGGGCCGGTCGAAGGCGATGCGCACGACGGGCAGGTCGCGCTCGACGGCGTCCCCGTTCGCATCGGTGCCACGCTCGACCGCCCGGTGGTACGTGAGGTCGACGAGGTCCTCGAAGCCGGCGACCGTGCGCCAGCGGTTCGGGTCGAAGGTCGCGGACACGGCGGTGGGGATCTCGCTCACGCGGTCAGCCTAGACGGCCCGTGCGCGCCGTCCGGGGAGCGGGTCGGTCGTAGGGTCGAGGCGTGCACCCCTTCGCCCTCCCGCTGCGCACGCGCTTCCGCGGTATCACCGTGCGCGAGGGCGTCCTCGTCCGCGGCGCCGCCGGGTGGGGGGAGTTCTCACCGTTCTGGGACTACGACGCCGCGGAGTCCCTCGCGTGGTGGCGCGCCGCGCGGGAAGCCGCCGACGTCGGCTGGCCCGCTCCGGTGCGCGACCGCATCCCGGTCAACGTCACCGTGCCAGCGGTCGACGCCGCGACCGCGCACCGCATCGTGCGCGCGTCCGACGGCTGCCGCACCGCCAAGGTCAAGGTCGCCGAACCCGGTCAGACCCTCGCCGACGAACTCGCCCGGCTCGAGGCCGTGCGGGACGCGCTCGGCCCCGGCGGCGCGATCCGCATCGACGGGAACGCCGCCTGGGACCTCGACACGGCGCGGTCGCGGCTCGTCGCGCTCGACCGGGCCGCGGGCGGGCTCGAGTACGCCGAGCAGCCCGTCGCCTCGGTCGAGGACATGGCGGCGCTGCGCCGCGCGAGCCACGTCCCGCTCGCGGCCGACGAGCTCATCCGCCGCGCCGAGGACCCGTTCGCGGTCGTCCGAGCCGAGGCCGCCGACGTCGTCGTCCTCAAGGTGCAGCCCCTCGGCGGAGTGGCGGCGTGCCTCGACCTCGCCGCACGGATCGGGCTGCCCGTCGTCGTGTCCTCCGCGCTCGAGTCCTCCGTCGGGCTCGCCGCGGGGGTGGCGCTCGCGGCGGCGCTGCCCGAGCTGCCGTACGCGTGCGGGCTCGCGACCGCGCAGCTGCTCACGACCGACGTCGTCCCACACTCGTTGCTGCCCGTCGACGGGGCGATCCCGGTGCGGCGGCCCGAGCCGACCGCGCCGCTGCTCGACGCCGCCCGGCAAGGGGCACCGGATGGCGCCGACGACCTCGACCGGCGCTGGGAGCGGCGGCTCGCCGAGGTGCGTGCCCTCGCGCAGGCGACCGGGTGAACGCGCGCGGCCGACGCCGTCGTCCACCGTCGGGGTGACACCCC
>JAFABT010000108.1 GCA_023425905.1 Actinomycetes bacterium
GACCCGCGGGTTCGGGAGCGGGACCCGCGGGTTCGGGGGCGGGGCCCGCGGGTTCGGCAGCGGGGCCCGCGGGTTCGGGGGAGGGGGCTAGAGGCCGAGGGCGGCGGAGAGGTCGGACTTGAGGGCGTCGAGACGGGAACGTGCTGCCTCACGCGCCTGGGTGAGCGTCTCGTACGGCGCGTGCTCCTCGACGGGAAGGACGACCTCGAGGTAGCACTTCACCTTCGGCTCGGTTCCGGAGGGCCGGATGACCACCCGCGAGCCGTCCGACGTGAGCAGCCGCAGGCCGTCCGTCGGCGGCAGCCCACCGCGCTCCTCGTCCGAGCCCGCAGCGAGGTCGGTGACCTCGACCACGGTCGCCCCGGCAAGGCGCGTGGGGGGCGCGCTGCGCACCCGGTGCATCGTCGCCGGGATCTGCGCCAGGTCGGCGTAACGCGCGGAGAGCTGGTCGGTGAGGTGCAGGCCGTGCTGGCGCGCGAGGTCGTCGAGCGCGTCGAGCAGCGTCCGGCCGGACGCCTTGAGCTCATCCGCGAGCTGGACGAGCAGCAGAGCGGCGCTCACGCCGTCCTTGTCCCGGACGACGTCGGGTGCCACGCAGTAACCGAGCGCCTCCTCGTAGCCGTACCCGATCCCTGGCACGCGAGCGATCCACTTGAAGCCGGTGAGGGTCTGGGCATGGCGGAGCCCGTGCCGGGCGGCGATCCGTCCGAGCAGTCGGGACGAGACGATCGAGCTCGCGAGCACCTCTCCGCGTGCACCTGACCCCGGCGCCGCGTCGCGCGTGAGGCGTCTGGCGACCGCGTCGCCGAGCAGCGCGCCGACCTCGTCCCCGTGCAGCATTCGCCAGCCGTCCTGCGCCGCGGTGCCGGACCCGTGGTGCGTCCGGGCGCGCGGGTCACGGACCGCGGCCGCGCACCGGTCTGCGTCCGGGTCGTTCGCGACGACGAGGTCCGCGTCGACTGACTGCGCGAGCCCGAGCGCGAGATCGATCGCCCCCGGCTCCTCCGGGTTGGGGAAGGCCACCGTCGGGAAGGCGGGGTCGGGCTGCCACTGGTCCTCGACCCGGTGGAGGTCGGTGTACCCGGCGCGCCGCAGCGCGGCCTCGACCGTCGCGCCACCCACCCCGTGCAACGGCGTGAGCACGATGCGCAGGTCGCGGGGCGGTTCGGGTCGGGCGAGAGCGCACACTGCCTCGAGGTAGCTCTCGTGCACCTCCGGGCCGAGGACGGTCCAGCCGTCGTCGGCCCGGGCGATCGACCGGACGGCGCCGACGGCAGCGATGTGAGCGGCGATGCGCGCGTCATACGGCTGGACGATCTGAGCGCCCTGGCCGTCGGCCTCGACCGCACGGGCGCCGAGGTACACCTTGTACCCGTTGTCCTGCGGCGGGTTGTGGCTCGCGGTCACCATGACGCCCGCGTCGGCGCCGAGGTGCCGGACCGCGAAGGCGAGAACAGGGGTGGGGAGCGGTGCGGGGAGGAGGAGTGCCTCGAGGCCTGCGGCGGTCATGACCGCCGCGGTGTCCCGCGCGAAGACGTCGGAGTTGTGCCGGGCGTCGAATCCGATGACGACGCGGGCCGGACGCTGGCCCGAGTCCGTCGTCGCAGGGTCGGCGAGGAACGCTGCGAGTCCCGCGGCGGCGCGCAGCACGACGGCGCGATTCATCCGGTTGGGCCCGCCACCGAGGCGCCCCCGCAGCCCCGCGGTGCCGAACTGCAGCGTTCCGGAGAAGCGGTCCTCAAGCTCCGCCCGCGCCTCCCGGTCACCGCGGGCGAGCCCGTCGCGCAGCTCGCGCAACTCGGCTGCGGTCGCGTCGTCCGGGTCGTCCGCGATCCAGTCGTCGACGACGTGGAGGAGCTCGGCGTCGTGGGCGGCCTCGGCTGCTGCCGGATCGACGTGGACGTCGTCGTGGGCGTGCCGGGGAGGAGGAGGTGCCATGACGCTCACCCTAATGACCCGGACGCCCCGACGCCCGTCCGCTGATTCAGGCGAGTCTGCGGACGATCTGGGCGAGAAGGGCGCTGATTCGAGGGCCGGCGTCGCGCCCGGCCTCGATGACCTCCTCGTGGGAGAGCGCGTCGTCGCCGATGCCGGCGGCGAGGTTCGTGACGAGCGACAGCCCGAGCACCTCGAGCCCTGCGTGCCGGGCGGCGATGGCCTCGAGCGTCGTCGACATGCCGACGAGGTCGCCGCCGAGCACGCCCGCCATCCGGACCTCGGCGGGGGTCTCGTAGTGCGGGCCGCGGAACTGCACGTAGACGCCTTCGTCGAGGGTGGGGTCGACCTCGCGGGCCACCTCGCGCAGGCGGGTCGAGTAGAGGTCGGTGAGGTCGACGAACGTCGCGCCCTCGAGCGGTGAGGTCGCCGTGAGGTTGAGGTGGTCCCGGACGAGGACGGGCGTGCCGGGCGCCCAGGCGGGGTTGAGACCGCCGCAGCCGTTCGTGAGGACGATCGTGCGTGCACCGGTCGCCGCAGCGGTCCGGACGCCGTGGACGACCCGGCGCACCCCTCGCCCTTCGTAGAGGTGCGTGCGCGAGCCGAGGACGAGGGCGTGCCGGTCGACGCCGTCGTCGCCGGTGTAGCGGATCGACCGCGTCGTGCCGACGTGGCCGTGGACGGCGGGGGCCGAGAACCCGGGGACCTCGTGCGAGGGGATCTCGGCGACCACCTCGCCGAGCAGTTCGGCGGCGCCGCCCCACCCGGAGCCGAGCACGAGGGCGGTGTCATGGTGCGCGACGCCGGTGCGCTCGGCGAGGAGCGCCGCGGCCTCGCGTGCCACGTCGAAGGGATCCGTCGCCGGGTCGTCGAGGTCGAGGGCGGGGCGGTGCGCGTCGTTGCTCATGGACCCAGGCTAGCGGCGCCGCCCGCCAGGTCGAGGCGGGAGAGTCCGGGCATGATGGACGCCATGGCCCAGGACCTGCAGAGCACGCGCGTCGTCATCCTCGGCGGCGGCCCGGGTGGCTACGAGGCAGCGCTCGTCGCGCGGCGCCTCGGCGCGGAGGTGACGCTCGTCGAGCAGCAGGGGCTGGGGGGCTCGGCCGTGCTCACCGACGTCGTCCCATCGAAGACCCTCATCGCGACGGCGGAGTGGATGCACCTTGCGGCCGGCGCGGCGGAGCTCGGCATCCATCTCGCGGGCGCGCGCGCCGAGGCGGTCGGCCCGGC
>JAFABT010000154.1 GCA_023425905.1 Actinomycetes bacterium
ATCGCGTCGGCCTGGGCCTGCAGGTCGAGGAACGCGGCAGCGGACCACACCCGCACGACCGTCCAGCCGAGCGCCTCGAGCCGACGGGCCACCTGCCGGTCGCGCACGCGCACCGACGGCTCGGCGACGTATGCCTCGTCGTCCGTGAGCACCGCGACGAGGAGCCGGTCGTGGACGTCCGGGTGGCCCACCGCGAGCGGCAGCCGCGTCCCACCCGGAACGCCGTGATCGATGTCGACGCGCAGACCCTTGTGCCAGAGCCGCTCGGCGAGGTCGACGACGAGGCGGTCGGGCTCGGCACCGAGGTCGCGGGCGAGCGGCGCCGTCGCACCCGGATGCTGCGGCGCGAGCCCGGCGCGCTGCTCGGCGAACGCGAGCAGGTCACGCAGCAGTCGCGAGCCGGGGCCCCGGAGGCGCTCCGGGTCGAGGTCGTCGGCGCGGAAGCAGGACACGACGGTGAGCCGATGACGGGAGGCACCCAGCGCGTCGGTGAGGAGCGCGTCCCCGCCGGCGCCGGTGAGCGGACCGAAGGAGTGGAGCACCCGGCCGTGCGGGGTGCGCCCGAAGCCGACCGAGAGGATGATCGCGTCCCGACGCAGGCCGGCGACGCCGCTGAGGTCGGTGACTACCGCGGCCTCGGGACGGCCGGAGTCGAAGAACGCCGCGAGTGCAGGGTTCGCCCGCACCTCGGCGAGCAGCGCCTCCCGGACGCGCTCGGCGTGGACGGGCGACACCGTGACGAGGGCGAGCGACTCCGTCGGGCGGGTGAGCGCGTGCGTGATCGCGAGCTCGACCGCGTGCTCGACCTCGGCCCGGGTGCTGCCGACAGAGCCCGTCGCGGCGTCGGGCATCCCCGAGCCGTCGACGACGTCGAGGTGGACGAGCGGCTCGACCTCGGGGAGCGGGACGGCCTCGAGCAGCCCCTCGTAGCCGTGCTCGGCGAGGAAGGCGGTGAAGTACGGGTCGCGCCGCGTGACGTCGTCGTGCAGGGCAGTGGCCGGGAGCACCGCGGCGAGCGACCGCACCGCGCTGCCCGAGGCGCAGCGCGAGTCGCCCACGACGACGACCTGGCGCGCCCGGGCGATCGCGGGCAGCACGGTCTCGAGCTCGAGGTGGCCGGCCGCGTCGAGGACGACGAGGTCGACGGTGCGGGTTGCGGGCATGACCTGGGGCACGAGCATCGGCGAGGCCGTGACGACGGGACGCAGCCGACGGACGAGGTCGCCGAAGCGGCTCGTCGTGTCCCGCAGCGTCGTGATGCGCTCCTCGACGAGCTCGGCGAACAGCGCCTCGGCCTGCGAGCGCTGGGCCCGCATGGTCGCGGAGGCCTGGCCGACGACGGCGGCGAGGACGGGCGCGGACAGCGACTCGACGTGGGCGAGGTCCGCGGCGCGGAAGGACCGGGCGAGCTCGGCGAGGCGCGACCCGTCGTATCCGGCCAGGCGCGGCTCGCTGCGCAGGATCGCCTCGAACACCCCGCTCCACCACGCGAGCTCGAGCTCCGCGGGTGCGGAGGCGGGCGCGACGCGTCGGGCCCGGAGGTCCTCGACGAGGTCCCCGAGACCGGCGGCCGCGAGGGTGCGGGTGAGCGCGGTGCGCTCCGGGAGCGAGCCGAGTGCGTCCTTGTTGGTGAGCAGCCGCTCGAGGCGTTCGCTCAGCGTCGCGAGCGGCTCGTCGAGCAGGCCGCCGCCGAGCGGGGTCGAGGCGAGCACGGCCTCGAGCTGGAGCAGGTCGTCCCGGACGGCGCGCTGCTCCTGCGCGATGCGGGCGAGGTTGTCGGGCAGGCGGGGCCAGCCGCCCGCGGGGCAGTGCGCCTGCCAGATCTCGCGCTGCCGCTGCACCTCGACGAGTGCGCCGTGGAGGTCCGCGACGGGACGGCCCGGCCGCAGCATGTCCTTGGCCTGCTTGGTGAGCCGGCGCCGCAGCGATCCGCTCATCTGCACGTCGTTGTCCGCGCGCCACTGGCGGGTCGCGGTCGCCACGACCATGTCTGCAGCCGTGCGCTCGAAGATCATCGGCTGGAACACGTCGAGGGCACCGCGCACGCCGTCGAGCATCTCGAGCTGCTCGCCCCAGGCGGCCACGGTCCGCGCCTCGAGGAGGCCCGTCTGGTCGGCGACCTGCTTGACGCGCTGGAGCAGGAGCGGCAGCGACTCGGCGGTGAGGCGGTCCAGCCGCTCGAGGGCCGCGGCCGCGGCCTCGCGGGTGACGAGGTCCGCGCCGAACCAGGGGGTGTCGGCCGGGCGAAGGCTGAAGGCACCGACCTCCCCCGCACGCACGAGCTCTGCGGCGAGCTCTTCCCGGCGGTCGACGTCGAGGTCGCGGGCGACCTCCGCGTCGAGCCGGACGGTCGTCCTCGGGGCGGGGCGCGCGGAGGTGAGGTGCGCGAGCGCCTGGAGGGCGTCGTAGGCGGAGACGCCCCACGGCTCGCGGGGCACGTGCAGCGCGTCGACGTATCCACGGAGCTGCTCCCGGTGGCCGACGAGCTCCCGCCGCACCGCCCGCACCCGGGGGACGTCGACGTGGACGGGTTCGAGCGTCATGGCCCCGAGCAGTCGCCGGGACACGGTCGAGCGCCAGCCCGGCTCCGGGGCGACGTCGAGGACGAGGTCGCCGAGGCCCAGCGCGTCGAGGCGCTCGACGAGGGCGGTGGCCGCACGGCGGTGACCGGGCACGTAGAGGACGTCCCGGCCCGAGGCGGCGGCGTCGGCGACGATCGCGGCGACCGTCCCCGTCGTGTCCGCGCCCGCGGGTGCGTCGACGAAGAGGTGGTTGCCCGTCGCGACGAGGTCGAGCGCGTGCTGCTGTGCGGGGGCGAGGTCGCCCACACCCCGCTCCTCGTCGGGGTCCCGGTCACCCGTGAGTGGCGCGGGCAGCGGGCGGGCGAGCACGGCCTGTGCCGCGTCGTCCCCCGCGAGGGCTGCGACGAGCTCGTGCCGGTCGAGGGTCGAGGTGAGCTCGTCGAGGTCGTCGACGAGGATCTGCCCGGGGTGGACGAAGGACCCGACGACGAGGCGCTCGGTGAGCTGGAAGCTGTCGAGGACGGCCTTGCCGAGCGCCTCGAGCCGGTCGAGCGCGGGCCGCGGGTCGAAGCCGGGCCCGGTGAAGGTGCCGCGGGCGAGCGCGATCGGGTCGAGCAGGGCGCCGTGGCCGCGCAGCGCCCGGGCGAGGACGGGGTTGACCTCGAGGGAGGCGTCGAGGGTGAGCTCGTAGTCGGGCTCGCCGCTGCCGCGCGCGTGCACGGAGATGGGCCGGAGCAGCACCGGGGCGCGCACGGTGCGCGGAGCGGGGACTGCGGGCTGGGCTGCGGACGGGGCTGCGTGCTGGGCCTCGTCGCCGGGCTCCGCGGGGCTGGCAGCGACGGCCCTCGAGGGGCCACGCGTCGCCGACGCGAGGGCCGCGACGTCGTCCGTGCCGGGCTGGGCCGGGACGCGCTCGATCCACGTCGCGACGCCGATCGCGAGGTAGGTGGGGGCGATGCCGTACTGCTGGGAGAAGGCGTCGGAGCGTCGGCTCACCGCGCGGGCGCGACGCTTCGACGTCGAGCGGGCGGCGCCTTCGCGGACGAGGTTCGACAGCCGCGTGGGCCGGCCCGCGAAGAGCTGGGCGACGCCGGAGGGGTGGGCTGCGGACAGGTCGAGGGCGGCGTCGCCGAGCAGCTCGACGTCGGAGAGGCTCGAGCTGCCGGCGGCTTCGACGAGCCGGGTGCGCCAGGTCTCGACCGCTGCGGCGACGAGCTCGTGCGTCGAGGGTGGCGTGACGACGACGGGGCCCTCGGGCTCGCTCGAGCCGGCGGGTCCCGTGCCGATCTCACGCGCAGGGACGTTCACGCAAGCACGCTAACCCGCCGCCCCCGGCGGGGGGCGTGTGCCACGCCGCGGTGCCGCGCCCCTGTGTCTGAGCCCAGAAAACAGAGTCTGAGCCCAAAAAACAGGGTCTGAGCCCAGAAAGCAGAAGAACCCAGACCGGAGGGCCTGGGTTCTTCGCGTCTCTACTGACTAAGCATGAGAACAGCGCGCGCCGCGCAGGGGGCAGGCGACGCGCGCTGTCAGATAGAAGTATGCGGCGCACCGCGGGCACGTGTCAACACTCGTCCGCGGCGAACGCGGCCTCCGGCAGCTGCGGAGTTCGCGTCGAGCGCCACTGCCCGCGCGCCGCCCCCGGTCGAATCCATTCGCTACGGCGCTAACCTGCAGTGATGCGTTCCTCTGCACTCGTCCGGGTGGACCCCTCGACTCGAGCCGGCCCGGCCCGAATTCACCCGCGGCGTCGAACGCCGCAGCTCACGCGTCGCGGCGCGCGCGGCGCTGCCCGGCGAGGACGTAGCGCCGCAGCGTGGCGGCCACCGCCTCCGGCGGGCTGTAGACGAGAACCTGCTCCGTGAGCCGCCCGTCCCGGTCCGGGAAGGTGCGCAGCACCGTCGCATCGAGCCGCACGGGCTCGCCGTCGAGCACGACGTCCAGCCGGACCTCCCCGTCGACCGGCTCCTGCCCGGCGTCGAGCCGCACCCGCATCCCGCCCTCGGAGAGGTCGACGCAGAGGCCGCGGACGGTGCGCGGCTTCTCGGTGGCGTCGCTCTCAAGCGCGCCCGCCGACGCCGGTCGGGTCCGCAGCACGACGGGCACCCCGCCCGGCCCACGGACGAAGCGCCGGTCCTGGACGGTGAGTGGCTCACCGGCGACCTCGAGGTCCCACTGGCTGCCGCCGTCGACGCGACGGTTCGTGTAGCGCATGACGAGGCGGTGCCGGCCTCGCGGGGAGTACCAGCAGACCTCGATGGCATCCCCAGGCCTCGGCGCGTCCTCGACGAGCAGGTCGCTCGGGATGAACACGCGCAGGACGTTCCCCAGGGAGCGGTCCACCCACGTCCTGTAGTACGTCTCCCCCGTCGAGGTGACGTCGATCGGGGCACCGTCAGGCGGAAGGACGACGTGACTCACCAGACCTCCTCCCCCAGGGAGCGCTCCCGCACAGGGCTGCGCGTCCCGCCATCGTAGGGCGACGCGGACGGGCACCGCGGCACCGCGCGTCGGGCATGTGAGGACCGTCCCCTTCGTACCCGGCAGCGGCAGGCTCCGCGGTCGAATATCCCCCGGTGGGGTGAGCCCGCTCGGTCCACCACGCTCGCCCAGGCTCGTCTTGACACCGTCTGTCACTATGGAAGCTCACGGGTCGTCTCCCTGACGGCCCGTCGTCGTGGAGTCCTGCGCGGTCCCCCTGCCCTCGGGCGCGGGTCGATCGCACGCCCAGATTCTCATGCGGCGGACCCCGTACCCCGGTTGATGTGCGGCGCCCCAGCGCGCGCGTCCCGGCCTCACGAAAGAGCACCATGCCTACCTCCTCCTTCTCTGCCTTCGCGCTGCCCGCCGAGCTCCTCGCCGCCCTCGCGGCTGACGGCAAGACGGCCCCGTTCCCCATCCAGACCGCGACCCTCCCCGACACGCTCGCGGGCCGCGACGTGCTCGGCCGCGGCCGCACCGGCTCGGGC
>JAFABT010000338.1 GCA_023425905.1 Actinomycetes bacterium
GCCGGGATCGTGCCGACCGTGCTGCTCTCGTCCGTCCTCGTCCTCGGCCGGCGCGCCGTCATCACGGGGCAGCGGGCCGACGCCGCCTGGCGTGCCCGTGAGGCGACGCTGCCGTCGGCGGAGGCCAGCCGCATCGCACGCGGGCCCGTCACGCGGGTGACCGGCCGTGCGGTCCGCGCGAGCATGGACGACACACAGGTCATCCCCACGATCCGCGACGCGGTGCGCGGCGAGACGGTTGCGGGTGCCGAGCGCACGCTCGTCGTCACGGACGAGGCGGAGGCGCGCGCTGCCGCAGAGGCGTCGTC
The DNA here is from genome assembly GCA_023425905.1 of Actinomycetes bacterium. Classification (GTDB taxonomy): domain Bacteria; phylum Actinomycetota; class Actinomycetes; order Actinomycetales; family Cellulomonadaceae; genus JAFABT01. Next base: position 309 of record JAFABT010000338.1, read on the forward strand.
GGAGTCGTCGGGCGAGGCGTGGGCGCCCGTCGCCGTGCCCCGTCCGACCTACACGCTCAAGGCGTCCGGGCCCCGCTGGGAGCCTGCTCCGCTCGATCTCGGGCCGAGCGAGTCCACGCCCGCGGCGGCGACGCCCGCGGACGCGGCCACGGACGCCGACCTGGCCGGAGCCCCCGACGAGAGCGCAGATGAGAGCCCCGCGGCCTCCGCCCTCGAGGCATCGGAGGGCGGCCAGGACGTCGGGCTCGATCTCGACGCGATCCTCGCGCGACGCCGCGCGGCAGGGGAGTGAGCCGGTTCGGAAGCACCCCCGCCGAGGTGCTAACGTAGGTCCCGCTTCAAGGGGCTGTGGCGCAGCTGGTAGCGCGTCTCGTTCGCATCGAGAAGGTCAGGGGTTCGAGTCCCCTCAGCTCCACCCTTGGAAGGCCCCGTACTTCGGTACGGGGCCTTTCGCGTGTCACGGCGCAGGTCGTGACGGCGGGTCTCGCTCATGTCAGACGAGGCTGGGAGCATCGGAGCATGAGCATCGAGGTGCGCGCCGCAGAGTCCTTCGACGACTTGGCGCTGGTGGTCGGCCCCAAGCGTCCGGACGCCACCGTCTGCTGGTGCCTGTCGTACCGGGTGTCCTCGGCCGAGAATCGCGCCCTCACCGGTCCGGCGCGCGGCGAGCGGGTGCGGGAGCTGCTCACCGAGGACCTCCCACCGGGTGTCCTCGCGTACGACGGTGACGACGTCGTCGGGTGGGCGGCCGTTCACCCCCGTTCCGCGACGAGCTTCGAGCGGAACCGGAAGATCCCGCACGTCGACGACCTGCCCGTGTGGGCGGTGTGGTGCGTCCGGGTCCGCCCGGGCTACCGGGGGCGCGGCATCGCCCACGAGCTTGTCGCCGGGGCCGTCGCGCACGCGAGGGCGCACGGGGCGCCCGCCCTCGAGGCGTACCCGGTCGACAACCAGGGCGCGAAGGTCGACCTCACGATGGCCTACGTCGGCACCCGGGCACTGTTCGAGCGTGCCGGGTTCACGCTCGCCGCCGAGACGACCTCGGTCATCAACGGCTTCCCGCGGGTGCTCATGCGGCACGACCTGCGGTGAGCGCGGTCGTTTGTCGGGTGTGCGTCGGCCGCGCGCGTCAGTCGAGGCCCGTCGTGTCGGTTGCGCAGACGCGGAGCCGGTGGCCGTCCGGGTCCGTCGCGACGAAGGTGTACCCGAACGCCAGCTCCGTCGGCGCGAGGGTGATCGTGAGTCCACGGTCGGACCACGCCTGGAACAGGTCGTCGACGTCGGTGCGCGAGACGTCGCTCATCGAGAGCTCAACGCTGCCGGGGGCTCCCTGGGCGGGCGGGTCGATGTCGTCGCGGGACTGCAGCCCGAGGTCGACGCCATCAGTGAGCGAGAACACGGCGAAGCCGTCGAAGGTGGCGACGGGATCCTTGCCGAGGACGGTCCGGTAGAAGTTGGTGCTCGCCAGGACGTCGGCGACGTAGAGGATGACGCTTGCGGGCGCGAACGTGGTCATCTGGGGTCCTTTCGTCTGCCCCGGCACCGGGGCTGAGCGGGTCGTGCCGTCGACGCTGACAGCCATACACGACACCTCGTGTCATATATGTCTGTCAGGCTCGATCCCATGAGGGCGGACCGGCTGCTGTCGACGATCTGGCTGCTGCGCACCCACGGCCAGCTGTCGACCGCGGAACTCGCCGCCCGTCTCGAGGTGTCGCGGCGGACCGTGCTGCGCGACGTCGACGCGCTGTCCGCAGCCGGGGTGCCGGTGTTCTGCGAGCGCGGGCCGCGCGGCGGAGTCCGCCTCCTTCCCGGTTACCGCACGGACGTCACCGCGCTGAGCGAGGAGGAGTCGCGCGCGCTGTTCGCGGCGATCTCCTCCTGGGGCGCGGACGCCATGGGACTAGGGGCGCAGTTCGCGTCGGGCGTCCGCAAGCTCCTCGCAGCCGTCCCAGACGCGCACCGGGAGAGGAGCGCGGACGTCGCCTCTCGCATCGTCATCGACCCGCAGGGCTGGCTGCCGCAGCCGCGCGCGGCCCGGCCGGGCGACGCGTTCGGGACGGTGCAGGCGGCCGTGCTCGCCCGTGAGCGAATTCGGATCGTCTACCGCTCGCGGCGCGCCGCGACCGTTGAGGAGCTGTGCCTGGACCCGCACGGGCTCGTCAGTGCGGGCCGCGACTGGTATCTGTGCGCGCGCCGGGACGACGAGGTCCGCTTCTTCAAGGTCGCCCGGATCGAGCACGTGCACCTGCTCGCGACGCCCTGTGCGGACGCCGAGCTCGACGTGGCGACGGCATGGCGGGAGCAGCGTGATCGCTTCCTCAGCCGACACACTCCGGTGAGCGCGACCGGGTGGCTTCGGGACGGGCTGTGGGAGGACGCCGGGGAGCGGTGCCTCCGCATCGAGGACGACGAGCCGCTCACCGACGCACCTGCACCCGGGTGGCGGCCGGTCCGCCTCCACTTCATGGACGAGCTCCACGCCATCACCGTCCTGCTCGGCCTCGGGTCCGGCGTTCGGGTCGACGCGCCGAGGCCCCTTCGGGCCACGCTGCTCGAGCACGTTGAACAGATCGCCCGGCTCTACCGCACCGGTGAGGGCGGCACGGGTCAGGTCGCGTCCCACAGCCGCTGGTAGTAGTCGAGCCGCACGCGGTCGGGGACGGCACCATAGGCCCGCCAGAAGAGGTCCTCGTCGTACTCCGGGTAGTTCCAGCCGAGGGACATGACCGCGGCGGCCAGATCTGCCCACCGGTCGGCGAGGCCGAGCCGCCCGACGTCCATGGTCGCGAGGAAGCGGCCGGCGTCGTCCAGCAGAGTGTTGGGCGCGCACGCGTCGCCGTGACAGACGACGAGGCGGTCGATCGGGGGCGGCGTGCGCAGCTCGTGCGGCACGTCGATCCCGCGAGACGCGGCGACCCGCACCCGCGCCGCGACACCCCAGTCGAAGGGGCACGACTCCGGCGGGAGGGCGTGGAGGGTACGCAGACCCTCGGCGATCGCCCGGACGGCCTCGTCGGGGCGATCGAGCCATTCGGGGTCGACCGCGGACCTGCCGGGCAGCCCGGCCGTGACGAGGAGCTCCTCCTCCGCCGTGACGTGGAGGTCGATGACGCGGGGAGCGGGGTGCCGGTCGGCGAGCCACCGCATCCGCTCCGCCTCCGCGGCGAGCGACTCGCCCGAGCCGGCGGGGTTCCACTTGATGAACCGCGGCTCCGGCCCGTCGACGCGTCCGGTGAGCCCACCCGCGACGTTGCGCCACACGAGCGTGACCGGGCCGCCCGCGAGTCGGGCCAGCGCGTCAGGCACGGCGTACCCGACCGGCGGGCCGCTGACGTAGGGCTTCGGGTCGGGCTCGGGCTCGGGCGCCCCGGCCGCCGTCACGCCTCGTTCCAGAGCCCGAGCCACCGGTCGACCGCGTCCCGGAAGGCAGCGGGCTGCTCGACCCACGGGTAGTGCCCGCAGTCGTCGAGCATGACGACGGCCGCCCCGAGGGCGTCTGCGAGCCGCTCGACAGGGCGGACACCGACGAGGACATCGTCGCTGCCCGCGATGACGAGCGCCGGGGGGAGCGGAGCCGCGACGACGCGGGAGGCGACGTCGTCCGGCACGTCCTCGTTCCAGGCGCGTACCGCGGCGAGGCTCTGGGCGCCGAGCCGAGCGTGTGCCTGCTCGGTCTCGGACCATGCGGAGTATCCCGCCCGGGCGTGCGCCGCACGCGCCGCAGCGAAGGCGGCCTCGTCCTCCGGATCGGGGCCGTGGAGCGCCTGCCACGCCGCCTCGAGGCCCGGGTCAGCGCGCCGCGCCACGATGTCGGCGCCGTCGTGCTCGGTCCCGGTGAGCC
>JAFABT010000378.1 GCA_023425905.1 Actinomycetes bacterium
GGTAGAGCACCTGGTTGTGGTCCAGGGGGTCGCGGGTTCAAGTCCCGTTAGCCACCCCATGCGAAGGGCGCCCCTCCTCACGGTGGGGCGCCCTTCGTCGTTCATGACGTCTGGTCGGGCGCGGCCGGCGACGTCTGGTCGGGCGCGAGTCGCATGCGGACGCCGACGTCGGTCGACGGGTCGTCGCGGCCACGAAGCTTGTGCAGCAGCCGGATCATCGTCACCTGGAAGCCGTACTTCGCCTTGATCGCCGCGGCGATGGCATCGACGTCGGCCCGAGCGCGCACGACGTCGGCGGTGGCCTCGACGTCCTCGACCCCGTCCTTCACCCTGCCGCGGGCGTCGCACGGTGCGACGAGCACGCGCGCGGTGCGCGCGAGGCGCTTGACCTTGCCGGTGCCGTGGCCCGTGACGAACACGAGGTCGCCCCCGTCGACGGCGCTCCACACCGGCGTCGGCACCGGCGTGCCGTCCTTGCGGAAGGTCGTCACCCGGACGTAGGTCGCCTCAGCGAGGTGCGCGGGAACGTGGTGCACGGTCATGGGCCCTCCTGATCAGTGGTCGATGCGGACCGGGACGACGCGCCGCGAACGGCCCTGATCCCGGGCGGACCGTCAGGCCCGGCCCAACCGCCGCACGATCGCGTCCGCGAACCTGTCCACCGCTCCCGCGTCGAAGCGGAGGAACAGCGACGGCTCGGTCGCCTCGAGCTCGATGAGGACCGGCTGACCATCGGCGCCCGGCAGCAGGTCGATGCGGAAGTAGAGCAGGGGTTCGTCGACGGGGTGCCCCGCCGCCGCGAGCACGTCGCCGAGCGCGGCGACGACGCGGTCCGCGAGCGCACGCTCCTGCTCCGTCGGCTCGCGGGTCGCCATGTCCTCCTCGAGGTACGGCTGGTCCGAGACCGCCGTGAACCGTGTGAGGAGCGGGCCCTTGCGCATGACGTGGGAGAGCTCGCCATCGATGTAGACCATCGTCGTCTCCCCCGCGACGTCGACGTCGGTGAGGTAGGGCTGGAGCATCGTCGACCGGCCCGCTTGGAGCAGACCCTTCGCGTGGAGGACGGCCTTGCCGCGGTCGTCGGTGTCGTCCGCCCGGTATCGCGCCGTGTCCTTGGACCCGGCCGAGACCGTCGGCTTGATGACGAACTCGCCGAAGGCCGGGAACCGGGTGTGGATCTTGCGACCGTTCATCTCCGGGCCAGGGTTGAGCCAGATCGTCGGGACGACCGCGATGCCGTGGGCCGCGAAGTCGCGCAGGTAGACCTTGTCCGAGTTCCAGGCGATGACCCCGGCCGGGTTGGCGAGTCGCGAGACGTCCTCGACGTGCCGCGTCCACGCGAGGAACTCCTCGTGACGCTCGGTGTAGTCCCACGTGTCGCGCACGACGACGAGGTCGAACTGCGACCAGTCGACCGCGGAGTCGTCCCACACCGCGGCACGGGCGTCGACGCCCCGTTCGGCGAGCGCGACGAGCACGGGGGCGTCGTCCGGGTCGAGGTCGGGCAGGCCCGAGAACGTGGCGAGGGCCACGCGGGGCTGGACGGCTGAGGTGGCGTCGAGGTCGGTCACACGACTGAGGCTATCGCCCCGGGTGGTCGGCGCCGTCCGGCCCCTCGCCGACGAGCTCGGCCGTGGAGACGACGGTCGCGAACTCTCCGTGGAGGTTGACGCCCGTCATCCACCCGAGCGTCGCCGCGGGCACGACGGTCCCGTCCGGAGCCGTCCGGTCGAAGGTGTGCGTCGCGTCAAGCACGACGTACGTCTCGTACCCGAGGTTGCCGGCCACCCGCGCCGTCGTCTCGCAGCAGTGGTTCGTCGTGATCCCGCACACGACGACCTGGGTCAGCCCCGACTCCTGGAGCCAGGCGTGCAGGTCAGGGTCGCCGTGGAAGCTCGAGTTCACCGTCTTGCGCACGAGGAGGTCGTGCGGGCCGTCGACGCCGTCCTTGAACGCGTGGCCTGGTGCGTCGGGGTGCAGCGGCGAGGACGGGCTCACGGAGTCGTGCTGGACGAGGACGACGGGCCACCCCGCCGCCCGCCAGTGGGCCAGCAGCCGCGCGACGTTGGTCTCGCACGCCATGTTGTCGCGCGGCCCCCAGTAGACGGCGTCGTCGAAACCCTGCTGGACGTCGACGACGACGAGGGCGGCGCGGTCGAGGCGGACGGGCGTGCTCGTCATGACCCGACCCTAGGGCGGCGTGCCCGCGACGTCGCCCGCGTCCCACAGCACGGGCAGTCGCTCGAACAGCGCGGGCAACCCTCGAACAGCGGGTAGTCCCTCGAACGACGAAGGCCCGGAACCGTGAGGTTCCGGGCCTTGCGTGGTGCGCCATCAGGGACTCGAACCCCGAACCCGCTGTTTAAGCGTCTCCGCAGGTCACAGCTGCGACGAGTCGTGCACGAGCGAGCAGATCGCCGCCGTCGTCCCGCTGCGCCCGGCGAGCGCGCCGGCCCAGCCCGAGCACGAGATCGCCGCGTGAGCGCCCTCAGGCCGCTGACCGTTCGCGGCGTCAAGACGATCCTCACCCGGGCCGGCGTGCCCTACGCCGGCCTCGAGCTCACCCCGTACCTGACCGAGAGCGTCGTGCCCGGACGCGAGGGCACGATCCACGGCGTGCGGATCACCGCCCCGCTCAAGGCGCGCCGCGCAGCCGAGAACGTCCTCTTCGACGCGGGCCTGGCCTGTGTGGGGTACCCCGAGCACTCGACGTGGACCCGGCCATAGTGGACGCCTCGGCCCGCGGTCAACTGCGGGCTGTGGATAGCGCCGAACCGATCTCTATCCACAGATCTGCACGCTTTCCCCACGCGAAGGCCCAGGTCAGAGGCAGAACTAGGGGCATGAAGATCCCCCTGACTGACCTCTGGTCCCGCCCAATCTCTGCCTGGCTCACCTGGCTCGCCTCCGACGGACGGCCCCGCGAGTCGATCGCCGTGCGCCGCACCCAGATCACCCGCCTCGCACGCGAGCGCAGCACGAGCGACCCGTGGTCGATGAGCACCCAGGACCTTGCGGCATGGCTGGCGAGTCACCCCGAGTGGGCGCCGGCGTACCGGCGGGCGATGCGCTCGGCCGTGCGGGGCTTCTACGGCTGGGCACGGGCGACCGGCCTGAGCGACCACGACCCGGCCGCGCTGCTGCCGCGCACGCGCCCGCACACCTACAAACCGCGCCCGATCCCAGACCTCGTCGTCAACCGCGCCCTAGACGTCCTGCCAGACCGCGAGCGCCTCATGGTCGAACTCGGGCGCGACGTCGGGCTGCGGCGGGCAGAGATCGCGGCGGTGCACACCAGGAACGTCGAGCTCGAGCGCGGCGGGGTGTACTACCTGAGGGTGCTCGGCAAGGGGCGACGGGAGCGTCGTGTGCCGATCGCGGCCGACCTCGCCCGGCGGCTGGGCGCGCTCGAGGACGGCTGGGCATTCCCCTCCCCGGCCCGGCCCGGGCGACACCTCACGCCGGCGCACGTGGGCAAGCTCGTCAGGCTCGCCCTCGAGGGCGGGTGGACGACGCACACGCTGCGGCACGGGTACGCGACAGCGGCGTACCAGGTCGATCGGGACCTGGTCGCGGTGAGGGACCTGCTCGGTCACTCCTCGGTCTCGACGACGCAGATGTACGTGCTCGCACCCGACGACGCGATGCTCCGGGCAGCCGCCGGCGCGCAGCTGCGGCGAGCCGCCTAACCTCGCGACAGCCCGGCACACCATCGCCAGGGACGACGGAGCGCCCCGCCCTCCCGGATGAGGACGGGGCACTTCAGCAGTCACGAGACGTGTTCCGCGCTAGCCTCCCGCCATGACCCGTTCCCAGTTCGCCGGTGCCGCCGCGCTCCTGGCTGCACTACTAACGCTGTCC
>JAFABT010000045.1 GCA_023425905.1 Actinomycetes bacterium
CGTCGGCTCCTTCGCGATCCAGCTCGCCGCGGCGCTCGGCGCCCGGGTGCTCACGACCGCCTCGGGCGAGGAGCGCACGGCGCGCTGCCGTGAGCTCGGCGCGGACGTCGCGATCGACCACCGCACGGCCGACGTCGTCGAGGAGGTGCGGGCGGCGACCGACGGCCGGGGGGTCGACGTCGTGCTCGACGTCCTCGGGGCGGGTGCGCTCGAGCGCAACCTGCGCTGCCTCGCGCCAGGGGGCAGGCTCGTCGTCGTCGGGCTGCAGCAGGGGGTGCGTGGCGAGCTCGACCTCGGGCTGCTCCTGCGGCGGCGTGCGACGGTGACCGGGTCGACGCTGCGGTCCCGGCCGCTCGAGGAGCGGGCCGCGATCACCGCTGCGGTGCGGCGGTACGTGTGGCCTCTCGTCGAGTCGGGCCGGGTGCGTCCCGTCGTCCACGACCGGCTGCCACTCGAGGACGTCGCCCAGGCGCACCGTGCGCTCGAGGCGGGCGAGGTGTTCGGCAAGGTCCTCCTGCTGCCCTGACCCGCACGGGGCTCAGCGCAGCAGACCCCGCGCGAGGGCGGGGGCGAGCGCGGGCGCGAGCGGGAGCCGCGGCACGAGCGTCGCCTGCACCGCGTGGTAGACGTCCGGCTTGCCCGACCACACGGTGCGGGACACGGCGCCGTCGGGCCCGAGCTCGTGCCACCACGAGCCTCCGGCCACGTCCAGGACGCGCTCGACCGCATAGGCCCACCACGCCGCGTGCGCCTCGCGGTAGCCGTCCTCACCCGTCGCCTCACCGAGCGCCGCCGCTGCGGCAAGCGCCTCGCACAGGACCCAGTGCATGCGTTCGCGCACGACGGGTCGGCCGTCCCAGTCGACCGTGTAGACGAATCCTGGCTGCCCGTCGACGCCCCAGCCCTCCCGGACGGCCGCGTCGAACAGCGCGACCGCGCCGTCGAGCATCCACTCCGGCACCGACCTGCCCCGGGCGGCGAGCTCGGCCCGGGCATGCACCGTGAGCCGCGCCCACTCGAACCAGTGCCCGATCGTCGCGCCATAGGGGCGGAAGGGGTGTGCCGGGGCGTCGGCGTTGTAGTCGAGGAGCGGCCGCCATGCGGCGTCGAAGTGCTCCGGGATGCGCCAGCCGTGCCGCCGCGCCATGCCGTCGACGACGCGCTCGATCATCCGCACGGCCCGGTCCAGCCACACGTCGGCCCCGGTGACGTCGGCTGCGGCGAGGTAGGCCTCGACGGTGTGCATGACGGCGTTGACGCCGCGGTACGCCTCGGCAGTCGTGAACGTGCGGTCCCAGGACTCGACGACCATGCCCTCGGCCTCGTCCCAGAAGTGGGCTGCGTGCGTCGTGAGGGCGCGGTCGAGCAGCGCCTCGGCCCCGGGTCGGCCCGCCGCCGTCGCCGACGCCGCGGCGAGGACGACGAAGGCGTGCGGGTAGGCGTCCTTCGACGTCGACGCGGGAAGGCCCTCGCCGGCGGACGGGGCGACGGCGAACCACCCGCCGTGGACGTCGTCGGCGAAGGTCGTCTCGAGCGCGCGCACGCCGTGGTCGACGAGTGCCGCGAGGCCGTCGGCCGCCGGCCCGCCGCGGAGGAGGCCGAGCGCGAAGACGTGCGTCATCCGGCACGTGATCCACAGCTCGGCCGGCCGGGCTGCGTCCGCCGCACCGTCCTCACCGAGCCAGCCGAAGCCGCCGCGCTCGAGCCGGCTGGCCCGGGCGAAGCCGAGCAGGCGCGTCATCTCGGAGTCGAGCTCGCGCACCTGCGCGGCGGTGAGCGTCCACGTCATGGAGGAGACGCTAGACCCCGGGCGCGACGATGCCCGCCGGCGGAGGCCGGCGGGCATCGTCGTCGTGCCAGGGCTGTGCGCTCACCCCTTGACGGATCCCGCGAGCAGGCCGCGCACGAAGTACCGCTGGAGCGAGAGGAAGACGACGACCGGCACGACCATCGCGATGAACGCGCCGGCGGAGAGGAGGAACCAGTCGGACCCGCGCGTCCCGACCATCTCCGCGAGGCGCACCGTGAGCGGGGCGACCTGCGCGCGACCGCCCGCAAAGGTGAGGGAGACGAGCAGGTCGTTCCACACCCAGAGGAACTGGAAGATCGCGAAGGACGCGATCGCCGGCACGAGCAGCGGAAGCAGCACCCGGAAGAAGATCTTCACGTGCCCGGCGCCGTCGACGCGCGCGGCCTCGATGAGCGAGCTCGGGATCTCCTTCATGAAGTTGTGGAGCAGGAAGATCGCGAGCGGTAGCGCGAACATCGTGTGCGAGATCCACACCGGCCAGAAGGTCCGGCCGATCCCCCACTCGTTGTACTGGGTGAGCAGCGGGATGAGCGTCACCTGGATCGGCACGATCTGCAGCGCGAAGATCGCGATGAAGAGCACCGAGCGACCGCGGAAGTCGATCCACGCGAAGGCGTAGGCCGCCAGCAGCGCGATCGACACCGGCATGACGACCGACGGCAGGGTGATGACGAGCGAGTTGACGAAGTACGTCGCGAGGTTCGTCTGCCCGCCGAACAGCGCCTGCTCATAGTTCTCGAACGTGAGACGCGGGTCGGTGACGATCATCCACCACCCGTTCTTCGCGATGTCCGCCTCCGGGCGGAACGACGTGACGAGCAGCCCGATCGTCGGCACCGTCCACAGGATGGCGATGACGATCGCGGCGAACGACGCCCACGGGTTGCTCAGGTGGCCGCTGAGCTTGCGGGACCGGCGGGCGACGGTCCCCTCCGGGGCCACGCGCTCGACGTGCGGGTCGGCGCCGCTGCCTGCGGTCTCGGGCCCCGAGGCCTCGGGGCTCGCCGCGGGCTCCGGCACGTCCGTCCCCTCGGGGAGGAGGTCGTCTGCGGGGGGGAAGGCTCCTGCGGTCATCGGATCTCCTCCACCTTTCGCATCTGCCGGACGTTGTAGACGATGAGCGGGACGACGAGGATGAACAGGACGACGGCGAGGGTCGCGCCGATGCCCTTCTCGTTGAACTTGAACGTCTGCGTGTAGTACTCGTTCGCGACGACGGACGTCTGGTAGCTGCCGCCTGCAGCCATGGTCCGGACGATGTCGAAGACCTTGAGCGTGCCCATGGCGATCGTCGTGAGGACGACGACGAGGGCGGGGCGGATGCTCGGCACGGTGATGTGCCGGAACATCCCGAAGCCGTGCAGACCGTCGAGCCGGGCCGCCTCGATGATCTCCTCGGGAATCGCCTTGATCGAGGCGGAGAGGATCGTCATCGCGAAGCCCGCCTGGATCCACACCATGACGACGATGAGGAAGAGGGTGTTGAGCGGCGCGTTGATGATGAACTGCTGCGTCTCGAGGCCGAGGGACTTGAGCACCTGGTTGAGCAGGCCCACCTGCTCGCTGCCCGTGGACCGGTACTCGTAGACGAACTTCCAGATGATCGACGCGCCGACCATCGAGATCGCCATGGGGAGGAACACGAGCGTCTTCGCGAAGCGCTCGAACTTCGTGCGGTCGACGAGCACCGCGTAGACGAGGCCGATGAGCGTCGAGAGGATCGGCACGAGGAACACCCACACGACGGTGTTGCGCAGCACGAGCTGGAACTCGGGGTTCGTCAGGACCGTCGCGTAGTTGTCGAGCCCGATGAAGGTCTTCCCCGACCTGTCGTGCACCGAGGCCTGCGCAGTCCGGATCGCGGGGTACACGAGGCCGAAGGTCACCGCGAGCAGCGCAGGCCCGGCGAACGCGATCGCGACGAGCCACGAGCGCGAACGCTTGGGTCGGTCGACGAGCCAGAGCAACAGGCTCATCACGGCGACGAAGAGGAGGACGACGACGATCGCGAGGGCGAACTTGTGGCCTGGGGTCGTCGCGTGGAGCAGCCAGTCGCTGATCTGCCCCCAGTAGTACTCGACCCAGAGGCCGATGTTGTCGAGCAGCTGACCCATGAGGTGTGCACCCGCCTTCCGGTCGTCGGTGAGGTCCGAGCTCCCCGGCAGCGCGTGCCGGGTGTGGACGACGACCGGTGCGCGACCCGTGAGGGC
>JAFABT010000071.1 GCA_023425905.1 Actinomycetes bacterium
GTGTCGACGACGCCCGCCCCGAGCAGCTCACGGACGATCGTCGAGACGGTCGCGGCCGACAGGCCGGTCGCCGCGGCGAGCTCCACCTGCGTGAGCCCGCCGAAGCGCTGGACCGTCTCGACGACGAGGACCTTGTTCGCCTCGCGCAGCGAGGACTGCGAACCCGCTCCTGACGCCCGCCCGATCACGGCCCGACCCTATCGGGCTCGGTCACGGGCGGGACGTCGCGGGACACGGGTCAGCGGCCCGAGCGCCGCTTGCTCAGCAGGTCGAAGGCGACTGCGGCGAGGAGCACGAGGCCCTTGATCGACTGCTGCCACGCAGAGTCGACCGCCATGATCGACAGACCCATGTTGAGCACGCCCATGATGAGCGCGCCGACGATGGCCCCGGAGACGCGTCCGACGCCGCCCGTGACTGCCGCGCCACCGATGAAGCACGCGGCGATCGCGTCGAGCTCGTAGTTCACGCCGGCCGCCGCGACACCAGCGCCGGCCCGGGCCGTCGTGATGATCGAGGCCACCGCCGCGAGCAGGCCGATGTTCACGAAGATCCAGAAGTCGACGCTCTTCGTCCGCACGCCCGAGAGCGCCGCGGCGTGCCGGTTCCCACCGATCGCATAGATGTGCCGGCCGAAGACCGTCCGCCCCATGAGGAACGAGTACGCGACGATGAGGACGCCGACGATGACGAGGACGATCGGTGTGCCACCGGTCGACAGCGCGAGCACCCAGGCGATCGCCCCGATGCCGAGCACGATGACGGCGATCCGCGCGACGAAGAGCCCGGCCGCCTCGACCTGGAGCTCGTGCTTGCGGAGCGAGGCCCGCGCCCGGAACTGGGAGAAGACGATCGCGGCGATCGCGACGGCCCCGATGACGAGCGTGATGACGTCGAGCTCGCCGGCGAAACCTAGCGCGTTGGGCACGGAGCCGCTCGAGATCTGCTTGAAGCCCATCGGACGGACCGGGACGGTCTGGCCGACGAGGACGATCGCGAGGCCACGGAAGATGAGCATGCCGCCGAGGGTGACGATGAATGCTGGGATGCCGACGTAGGCGACCCAGAATCCCTGCCACGCGCCGACGAGGAGGCCGACCGCGAGCCCGATCGCGACCGCGACGAGCCACGGCATCGACAGGTCGCGCATGACGAGGGCGACGATGCCGCCGATGAATGCGACGACCGAGCCGACCGAGAGGTCGATGTGCCCGGCGATGATCACCATGACCATGCCGATCGCGAGCACCATGACGTGCGCGTTCTGCTGGACGAGCGCCCACACGTTGTCCGGCAGCAGGAGCCGACCGTCGGTGAGCACCTGGAACAGGATGATGATCGCGACGAGGGCCCCGATGATGCCGTACTGGCGCATGTTGCCGCCCAGGCCCGAGACCCGCTGGGCGAGCGACTCGCGCACCGGCCCGCCCGGAGCACCCGGCGCCTGGATGGAGGTGTCGGTCGTCATGATGCGTTCCTGTCCTTGTCCGCGGCAGCGCCGCCGTTCGTGTCCATCGTCATGAAGTGCATGAGGTGCTCCTGCGTCGCGTCCTCTCGGGCGACCTCACCCGTGACGCGCCCGGCATTGACGGCGTAGATGCGGTCACAGATGCCGATGAGCTCGGGCAGCTCGGAGGAGATGACGATGACAGCCTTGCCCGCCGCGGCGAGCTTGTTGATGATGACGTAGATCTCGTACTTCGCGCCGACGTCGATCCCGCGCGTCGGCTCGTCGAGGATGAGGACGTCCGGGTCCGCGAAGATCCACTTCGCGAGGACGACCTTCTGCTGGTTGCCGCCGGACAGCTTGCCCGCGTGGACCTCGACGGTGGGCGTCTTGATGTTGAGCTCGCGCCGGTACTGCTCGGCGACGCGCCCCTCAGCCTTGGCGTCGATGACGCCGAGGCTGCTCGCGACGCTCGAGAGCGCCGCCCCTGAGATGTTCGACCGGATCGTGTCGATGAGGTTGAGGCCGTAGCGCTTGCGGTCTTCTGTCGCGTAGGCGATGCCGTGCTTGATGGCCTGACCCACGGAGTGCAGCTCCACGGGCTTGCCGTCCTTGTACACGGTGCCGGAGACGTTGGCGCCGTAGGTACGGCCGAAGACGCTCATCGCGAGCTCCGTGCGGCCAGCTCCCATGAGTCCGGCGAGACCGACGACCTCGCCGCGACGCACGGAGATGGTCGCGCTGTCGACGACCTTGCGCTCGCGGTCGATCGGGTGGTGCACGGTCCAGTCCTCGATCCGCAGCACCTCCGCGCCGATCTCGTGCTCCTCACGGTCGGGGAACCGGGAGTCGAGCGGGCGGCCGACCATGCCGCGGATGATCCGTTCCTGGGTCACGCCCTCGTCGCCCATGTCGAGCGTCTCGATCGTGAGTCCGTCGCGGAGGATCGTCGTGCGGTCGGCGATGTCCTCGATCTCGTTGAGCTTGTGGCTGATGATGATCGACGTGATGCCCTGGCCCTGCAGGCTGCGGAGCAGCGAGAGCAGGTGGGCGGAGTCCTCGTCGTTGAGCGCCGCGGTGGGCTCGTCGAGGATGAGCAGCTTGACGCGCTTCGAGAGCGCCTTGGCGATCTCGACGAGCTGCTGCTTGCCGACGCCGATGTCGACGATCTTCGTGTCGGGAGCGTCGGAGAGGCCGACGCGGGCGAGCAGCTTGGCGGCCTCGGCGTTCGTCTTGTTCCAGTCGATGACGCCCCGGCTCGACTGCTCGTTGCCGAGGAAGATGTTCTCCGCGATCGACAGGAACGGCGAGAGCGCGAGCTCCTGCTGGATGATGACGATGCCGATGTCCTCGGAGTCGCGGATGCCGCGCAGCTCCACAGGCTTGCCCTCGAAGACGATGTCGCCCTCGTACGTGCCGTGCGGGTAGACGCCCGAGAGGACCTTCATCAAGGTCGACTTCCCGGCGCCGTTCTCGCCGCAGATGGCGTGGACCTCGCCACGTCTGACGGTGAGGTTGACGTCCTTGAGCGCGACGACTCCGGCGAATCGCTTCGTGATGTCGCGCATCTCGAGGATGGTGTGGCTCTCCATGGGTCCTCGTTCGGTGCAGTGGGTGACAGCCGCGACCGCTCACCGCGACCTGATCGGCTCTGGTGTCAGAGGCCGAGGTCGCCGGCCTTGTAGAACTCGGTGTCGACGAGTCGCGTCTGGACGAGGTCCTTCGTGACGACCTCCGGGGGGAGGAGGTACGTCGGGACGACCTTGACGCCGTTGTCGTACGTCTTCTCGTCGTTCACCTCGACGGCGGTGCCGGCGACGATCGAGTCGACCATCTTCGCGACCTGGTCACCGAGCGTGCGGGTGTCCTTCCACACGGTCATCGACTGGCGGTCGGCGAGCATGTTGAGGACGTTGGCGAGGTCGGCGTCCTGACCGGTGAGGAGGGGCCAGTCGGAGCCCGGCTTGTAACCGGCACCCTCGAGCGCCTGCGCGATGCCGAGCGCGAGCGAGTCGTTCGGCGAGAGGACGACGTCGACCTTCTCACCACCGGCGTAGAAGGAGTTGAGGCGGTTCTGCATCTCAGACTGAGCGGTCTCGGACTTCCAGCCCTGGATGCCGATCTTCGTCCACTCGTTGTTCGACTTCGGGCCCTTGCCCGACTTGACGACGAGCTTGCCCGACTCGACGTACGGGAGGAGGACGTCCCACGCGCCGGAGAAGAAGAACTTCGCGTTGTTGTCATCGGGTGAGCCGGCGAACGGCTCGAGGTTGAACGGGCCGGCCTCCGTCTCGAGCCCGAGCTTGTCGACGATGAACTCTCCCTGGAGCGTGCCGACCTTGTAGTTGTCGAAGGTCGCGTAGTAGTCGACGTTCTCCGTGCCGTTGATGAGACGGTCGTAGGCGATGACCTTCGCACCGGCGGCAGCAGCCTTGTCGAGGACCGGGCCGAGCGCGGTGCCGTCGATCGACGCGACGACGAGGATGTCGGCGCCGTCGTTGATCATGTTCTGCACCTGGGTGATCTGCTGGTCGACCTTGTCGTCTGCGTACTGCAGCGAGGTCTTGTACCCAGCCTTGGAGAGCAGGCTCTCGAGGTGAGCGCCGTCACGGTTCCAGCGCTCAAGGCTCTTCGTCGGCATCGCGATGCCGACCAGGGTGTCGCTCGCTGCGCCGGCTGCGGGGCTCCCGGCGCTGCCGCTGGGGGTCGTCGTTCCTCCACGCTCCGAGCTGCAGGCGGCGAGGCCGCCCGCGAGCAGGGCCGCCGAGGCGAGGCCGACGACGGCCTTCTTCCACGTCAGAGACATCGTTGTCCGCTCCTTCATATGACGTCGGATCGTCGGGCTCAGCGAGGTGCGACGGTGCTCCACGCTGCTCGTCGCCCCACCATCGGGACGAGCGGCCACCAGACGACCGATCCGGTGGTTGAATTCAAGACCTGAAGACAAGGGAGCGCAAGCCTCGTTATCAACTTGTGTCCAACGGGCCATATTCGTCCCACCATCGAGCTGAGTCCGCCACTGGGTTCAGGACGCGAACTCAGCCTGTGACACGCGCCACATGAGCAGGCGACCCGTCGTGGGGAGCGCTCTCACGCCACCCATTCCCCGGCGGGGCGTCGCACCGCGCACCCTGCCCCGCTGCCGCGGGCAGTGAACGACTGCGGGGCGCCCCACCGGAGGGCACCCCGCAGACATCCGCGCGTGCGCCGTCAGCGCACCGTCACCGTCCGGCTCGTCGTCGACACGTGGATCCGGGGCCGCGCCTTAACGACCTCCACCCGGACCGACGTCGCCGCGGCGGCGACCGTCGACGACCCGGAGTAGCGGACGGCGAGCGTGCGCGAGCCGGTCGAAGCCGTCACGGACCGGTCAAGGACGACCTTGGCGCGTCCCTTGCGCACCACCGCGGAGCCGACCGTCTTGCCCTCGGACGAGACGGCGACCGTCCCGCTCGGCGTGCCGGCTGATGACGTCACCCGAAGGACGACGGTGCCCCGCGTCCCCACCCTGAGCGTCGTCGACCCGACCGCCCGGATCGTCGCGCGCGCCTTCGTCACCGTGAGGCGACCCGGGCGCGAAGTCGAGGGCTTCGCCGTCGGGCTGCCGAGGAAGTGCGCCCGGACGGACGTCCGCCCGACCTTCTGCACCGCCTTCGCGCTCAGCCGGACCTTCGCCGTGCCGCCCGTCACGGTGGCCCGCCCAAGGACGACGCGGCCGGACCTGAGCTCGACCCGCCCGCCGTCGACCGCGGCGTCCGACTCGACCCGGACGGTCCAGGTCGCCCGGGTGCCGAGCGGCGTCGACAGCGACGCCGGGTCGAGCGTCGTCGTCGACGGCGCCTTGGCGGTCGGCGTCGGGGTGGGCGTGGGCGTCGGGGTCGGCTTCACGCCAGCGGCCTCGACGAGCAGCGCGACCGTGCGCGCCGGGATCGTCACCGCGCCCGCTCGCGCGTCCCACGTCGTCGTCCGGACGACGTCGTCCGCCCCGTCGACGTGGACCGGCGAGAGCGCGTAGGTGCGCCCTGCGAGGCCCGGCAACGGCGCCGTGATCGCCGCGGGCGACGCGTTGAAGACGACGAGCGCCCCCGCGAGCGCCGGGTCGACGTCCGCCCCGACCGTGTCGTCGACGTGCATCGCGACGAGACCCGGCGTGGCATTCGCGCCCGAGCCAGGGAAGGAGACCTTCGCCGAGATGAGCTCGGCCGAGCCGAGGCGCAGAAGCGGGGTCGAGTACCGCAGCCGCAGCAGGTCGAGCGCCTGCGCGTTGGCCGCCGCGATGTCCGCGGGCGCAGGCCTGAGGGCGGGGTCCGCGAGCAGCGGACGCATGAGGTCCCACTTCTCCTCGTTCTTCTCCGCGACCGGCAGCCCGCGGCCGAATCCGTTGGCCTGACCGGTCCAGTCGATCGCGTTGAAGTGGTCGCCGGAGTTGTAGGAGTCCCGGTCGAGCGACTTCGACCGCAGCAGGTCGGTCCCGGCGTGCCAGAACGACGGGGTCTGCGCGAGGGCGGCCGTCGCGAGCGAGAGGGTGTTCATCCGCACCCGGTCGGCCATCGACGTGTCGGTCGGCAGCTTGAGGGTGAGCAGGTCGAACAGCGTCTCGTTGTCGTGCGCGTCGACGTACGTGACGACCTCGCCCGGCTCGCTCGCATACCCGGCGGCTGCGCCGCGGTAGTCGATCTCGTCCCCGCGCTGCACCGCGCCCGCACTCGTCATGAACGAGTACGCCGCGAGGTTGCCCGCTAGGCCGAGGCGAACGAGGTCGCTCTGGTGTGCGAGGTCGGCGAGCTCGGCGGCCGAGCCCTCGTTCGTCCCCCCGTCACCGCGCTGGCGCCCGTTGGGATCCGTGCCGAGCCCTGTGCCGAAGCCCTGCTGGAACGTCGAGCCGCCGTCGACCGGGCTGCCGCCGTGGACGGCGTCGCGCAGCCGGTCGGAGAACGTCCCGATGCCGGTGCCGTTGAGCTGGCCCTGCGTCGCCTGGACGAAGCGCGCGTTGTCCGCGACCTCGCCGAAGTTCCAGCCCTCGCCGTAGAGGTAGATCGAGGCGCCGTCGACGCCGTCCTCAGCGAGCGTGAGCGCGTCGAGCGCGCTGCGGACGGCCTCCATGTTTGCCCGCGAGTGGTGACCCATGAGGTCGAAGCGGAAGCCATCGATCTTGTAGTGCCTGGCCCACGTGACGACCGAGTCGACCATGAGCTTGCCCGCGAAGGCGTTCTCGGTTGCGACGTTCGAGCAGCACGTCGAGTTCTCGACGCCTCCCGTCGCGCTGAGCCGCTGGTAGTAGCCGGGGACGACCCGGTCGAGGACGGACTTGGAGTCCTGGCCCGCGGCGGCCGTGTGGTTGTAGACGACGTCCTGGACGACCTCGAGGCCCATGCCGTGCAGCGCACCCACCATCGTGCGGTACTCGGCGACACGCGCCCCGCCGTCCTGGTGGCCGACCGTCGCGTAGGAGCCCTCGGGCGCCGTGTAGTGCAGCGGGTCATAGCCCCAGTTGAAGCCGTCGGCGTCCTTGATCGCCGCCACTGCGGCCTGCTGCTCCTCGCCGTCCGGCGCGAAGCCCGACAGGTCCGGCGTCGTGGCCTGCGCCGCCCGCTCCTCCTCGATCGTCGCGATGTCGAAGGTCGGCAGCAGGTGGACCGTCGTGAGGCCCGCGGCCGCGAGTGCGCGCAGCCTGGCCACG
This sequence comes from Actinomycetes bacterium, assembly GCA_023425905.1. Lineage (GTDB taxonomy): Bacteria > Actinomycetota > Actinomycetes > Actinomycetales > Cellulomonadaceae > JAFABT01. Next base: position 7,128 of record JAFABT010000071.1, read on the forward strand.
CCGTCGCCGTCACCCGCGAACGCACGGTACGTGCCGCGCTCGTCGACCGGGACCGTCTCGTCCGCGATCGAGAAGTCGCGGACGTGCAGCTCGTAGATGCTGCGGTCGACGTCGCGCTCGACAACGGGGGCGGGGGTCTCGCGCCACGCCGCGGGCTGATAGGCCTCGTCCGCGAGGTCGACGAGGACGGAGTGGGTCGAGTTGAGCGTGAGCGCGACCGAGTACGGGTCGGTGACGACGTTGTGCTCGACCGCACCCGTCGACGGCACGAAGACCTCGACGTCGTAGCGGTAGGCCATGTTCTTCCAGCCGGGCGCCCCTGGGGTCACCCACGTGCCGTCGGCCTGCCGCTGCGCGGCGACCTCCGTCATGGGCCCCTTGGCGAGGCCATCTCCGTCGAGCCAGATCTGCGTCGTCACCGAGCGGGCCGTCGGGGCCCAGAGCGCGAGGGTGGGCGCTCCCCCGTCCCAGCTCGCGCCGAGCGCCCGGTCGAGCCCGCTCGAGAAGACGTCGTCGAGGACGCCCGCGAGCTGGACGCCCGTGGCGTACTCGACCGCGCCGTCGGCCTCCTGCGTGAGCAGCAGCTGGCCCCGGAGCAGCGCCTCGCGTCGCGCCGGGTCGAGGTCGGCGGGCAGCTCGAGGGCGAGGTAGCCCGCAAGGTGCGGGAAGCGCGCACGCAGGTCAGCCGACAATCCGCTGCTGAGCGCAGTGAGCGTGACCGCGTCTGCGTCGTCGGGCGACGTCACGGCGTCCTTGGTCGCGGTCAGCCCGCCCTCGGGGGCGGAGTGCAGCGTCCACACCCTGTCGTCCGACGCGGGCTGACCAGAGACCGCTGCGGTCGGCAGCGCGAGGGTGCGCGCGTCGAGCCAGTGCGCCCGACTGCCCTCCCCCGCGACGGACGCGTCCGCGCCCACAGACACCTCCTTGGTGCTCATGTCGAAGCGGAAGACGATCGTCGCCCAGTCCTTCGGCACGGAGAAGTTGAGGTCGCTGCCCGGGTAGGCCTCGCCCCACGACCTGTCGAGGGCGATCTTCGTCGAGTAGGCCCCGCGCGGCAGCCGGTTCGTCGTGAAGGCGTAGCTCGCTCCGTCGCGCGCGTGGTTCTGCAGCCACGTGCCGAGGCACTCGGGCGCCCAGCTCGCGCTGCAGCCGAGCGCGGACTGCATCGTGCCGGCCGCGACGACGAACCGGCTCGGGCCTCCGGGGTAGATCGCGTCGATGAAGTGCGTCGCGTCGTCGTACACGAACGTGACGGCGGTCTCCGCGTCGAGGACGAGCGGAATGTTTGCCCCGCCCTGGTCCCGGTTCGCCCCGTAGTTCTCGTCCCACGACGCGTCGATCGTCGCCTTGTACTCGTACGAGCCCGCAGGGAGGGTGAGCGTGCGGGAGAACACCGAGCCGTTCTGCGTCGTCAGCTGGGCGGCGGCGCAGCCGGCCTGCCAGTCGCCCTCGCAGCCGAGCTCGGAGTTGAGGGACCCGGCGACGAAGACGTCGATGTCCCGCTGCGGCTCGGGCCCCTCGACGGGGGCCGCCCCGGTCGTCACCGTGACGACGCCGGCGACGGGGTCGAGGACGACGACGGCCGCAGGGTCCTCGGCCGTGATCGTGAAGCCGACGTTGCCGGCGGGCCCGCCATAGGACGTGTCCCAGTTCAAGGCCTTGATCGCCTTGACCTCGTAGTCGCCCGGGGTGAGGGAGTCGAGGACGACGCGGTACGTGCCGTCGTCCTGCCGCGTCATAAGACCGGCGAGGCAGGCGTCGGACCACGCCTCGGCGCAGCCGAGCTGCTCCTGGAAGTCGCCCGCGACCGTGTAGACGTCGCCGTCGGCCGTGTTCGCGCCGAGCTTCGTGTGCGGGTCGAAGAAGAAGGTGATCGGACCGCCCGCGTGCAGGTAGGCGTAGTTCTCCGAGCCGGACTGCACTCCGCCCGGGCCGTAGTCGCGCCCCCAGTCGGTGCCGTAGGCGAACTTGTAGGAGTACGAGCCGGCGGCGAGGTCGAAGGTCCCCGCGTAGGTGCCGTTGTCCTGGCGGGTGAGCGCGAGCGACTCGCAGCCGACGGTCCAGTCCGCGCAGCCACCGATCTCGCTGCCGTGGGAGCCGGGGATCGTCAGCCGGTTGTCCGTGTCCGAGGCCGCGTCGTAGCCGAGGCCGTGGTCGTCGCCGACGACGGCTACCGTCGTCGTCTGGGTGAGGGCGTCTGCGGCGTCGCGCACGACGGCGCGCAGCTCGAGCGGGGTGCCCGGCGCCCAGTCGGTCGTGTCGAGGAAGAGACGTGGCGTCGTCGTGTCGTCGGTGCCGAGCAGCGTCCAGTCCGACGCCCCGAGCGCACGCGCCCACAGCGTCGTCTCGGCGTAGCGCTCCGTGCCGAGGTCGACCGTGATCGGCGCCTGGCCGCGCAGTCCGCCCGTCGCGACCGGCGCGACGAAGGTCGGGGCGATCGCCGAGGCATCCGCGACGAGCGGCGTGCCCGCACGCAGGACGACGGCCGAGAGGGCGGGCACGTCGAGCGTGACGGACCCGTCCGAGCCGGACGTCACGTCGGACGTCGTGCCGTGCAGGCCGGCGAAGGTCGCGTCGGGCGTGAGCGCCGCGAAGGTCGCAGAGCGTGCCTCGGTCGCGTTGTTCACCGCGACGAGGTACTCGCGGGGCGCCGCGTCGGTCGCGTCGACGCGGGAGAAGGCGTAGACGCCCGCGGCCGCGTCGGCGTGCTGCTCGATCTGCGCCCCCGAGGACAGCGCGCGGTGGTCGGCGCGCAGTGCGGCGAGGTCGGCGATGTGGTCGTAGAGCACGGTGGTGGTGTCGTAGCGGTCCACCGACCCGGCGGCCTCGCCGTTGAGCAGGTCCTGGTCGGCGAACTCGGTGACCTGGGAGGCGAACAGCGACTGCCGGGCGTTCTTGTCCTTGCCGTCGCCCGCGCCGACGAAGCCCTGCTCGTCGCCGTAGTAGACGACGGGCTGGCCGCGCGTGAGGTACATGAGGGAGTGGGCCAGTGCGCTGCGCTTCTCCGGGGACGACGCGTCCTTGACGAAGTGACCGATGCGGCCCATGTCGTGGTTGCCGACGAAGGTCGGCAAGGAGTGGGCGTTCTTCGTCGCCGTCGTGTACCAGTCGTCGCCCGCGAAGAGGGTCGAGAGGTTGTCCGCCTTGCCGCCGTTCGCGAACACGGCGGCGGCGTCCTGGAAGGTGAAGTCGAGGACGGCGTCCATGTCGGTGTCGCGCAGGTACGGCGAGAGCTTGACGGGGTCGGCGTCGTAGACCTCGCCGAACATGAAGAAGTCGGGGTTCGAGACGGCCGTGTGCTCCTTGATCGCCGTCGTCCACCGCTCCCAGAAGGAGAAGTCGACGTGCTTGGCCGTGTCGATCCGGAAGCCGTCGATGCCGAAGTCGGCCCACGTCTCGTAGATGTCGATGAACCCGTCGACGACGACGTCCTGGCGCGTGTCGAGGTCGTCGAGCCCGTCGAAGTCGCCGTAGACGGCGGACTCGCCCTGCCACGTGGAGTTGCCGCGGTTGTTGTACCGGGCCGGGTCGTTGAGCCAGGCGGGCCGCTTGATGTCCTCGAGGCCGATCGGGATCATCGGCGTGTACGGGTCCTGCGCGAGCGGGCGGTAGGTGTAGACGCCTTCCTCGTAGGAGATGACGTCCGCGGTGTGGTTCGTGATGATGTCGAAGTAGACCTTGATGTCGCGGCTGTGCGCGTCAGCGATGAGGGCCGCGAGCTCGTCGTTCCCGCCGAGGTGCGGGTCGATCTCGGTGAAGTCGGTGATCCAGTAGCCGTGGTACCCGGCGGACTGGTCGGCGCCCGTTCCTTGGACGGCGCGGTTCTTGAACGACGGGGTGAGCCAGATCGCGGTCGAGCCGAGGCCCTCGATGTAGTCGAGGTTGGCGTGCAGGCCCGCGATGTCGCCCCCGTGGTAGTACGCCTTGTCGGTCGGGTCGAAGCCGTGGACGCCCCGCCCCTCGGCCGCGTCGACGTCGCCGGTGTCGTTCGTCGGGTCGCCGTTCGCGAAGCGATCGGTGAGGACGAAGTAGAACTGCTCGTCCGATCCCGCCTGGCGCACGGGGTCGGGGGCGTCGGCCGACGTCGGGGCTGGCACGTCCGTCGCGGTCGGCAGCACGGCGGCGCGGCCCGTCGCGGGGTCGAAGGAGATGCGGACCTCTGCGGGACCTGCGAGCGCGAGCCGGATGTTCGCCCCGTCGGGCGCCGTCGTGCCCGCGCGGCCCCACACGGGGGCGGACCAGTCGCTGCCGGCGAGGACCTTGAACTCGTGGTCCCCCGCGGGCAGGTCGAGGACGACGTCGTGCACGCCGGTGCCGGCGACCTCGGTGAGCTGGGCTGCGTCGCAGTCGGGGAGCCAGTCGTCGGAGCAGCCGACCTCCTGCTGGAAGCTGCCGACGAGGCGGTAGGCCGCAGGGGTGTCGGCGTCGGCGGCCGCGGCGGGGGCAGCCGGGAGGGTCACGGCGGAGACCGCGCCGGTGAGGGCGAGGGCGAGGGTCGCGACAGTCGCGGCCGCGCGGCGCACGGGGGTGTGCCAGGCGCGGGGTGAGGTGGCCGAGACGGCGTGCGGCGGACGGGGCCGCTCAGAGGCGCGTGCAGACATGTGCGTGACTCCTTCGTCGGCGCGAACCACGTTGTCAGCGCCCTGGTGCGGGAGACGGTAGCCGTTGCTGAAACTTGCTGCAACAGCCACCGCAAGCGCTTACATCATGGGATGACATGGGCGCTTCTTCTCACAGGAAGACGTCCAAACCGGGGCATTCTGGTTACAACATGGGATGAATTCGTCTCGCGCTCGCGGGGTCTCCGTCGGCCATCCGTCATGGGATGTCTCCCCCCGACTGAGCCTCGATAGCCTCGCCCCATGGAGCCAGCCACCACCCCCGCGGTCGCACTCACCTTCGACGACGGACCCACCCCGGCGACGACCGAGCGGCTCGTCGCCCTCCTTTGCGAGGCGGGCGCCGCCGCAACCGTCTTCGTCCAGGGCAATCGCGTCTCCGAGCGACCAGACCTGCTGCGGGCCTACGCCGACGCCGGGCTCGTCGTCGCGAACCACTCCTGGGACCACCCGGACCTCACGACGCTGCCCCTCGATCACGCCCGAGACCAGCTCGCGCGGACGCAGGACGTCGTCACCGAGGTCCTCGGCGTCACGCCGACGATGTTCCGTCCGCCCTACGGCGCGACGAACCCCGACGTCGTGGCGGTCGCGGCGGAGCTGGGGCTCACACAGGTGTTGTGGGACGTCGAGCCGAAGGACTGGGACGGCACGAGCGCCACGCTCATCCGCGAGCGGGTGTCAGCAGCCACGGCTGGCGACGTCGTCCTGCTCCACGACTGGCCGCCCGCCACCCTCGAGGCGCTCCCCGGCATCCTCGCGGACCTCAGAGCGCGAGGGCTGCGCCCTGGCGTCATCGATATCGCAACGGGACGCGCCACAGACCCAAGGGGATGACCGAACGCGACGCACAGCGGTGGCCACTCGAATGAACTCGGTTCCGGAGCGCCAGAACTCCCTCGCGCACGGTGGGATGTCGCTACGTTGGCTGCACGTAGCCATCCGGATGACGTGACACGGGACTGAGACAGCTGGAAGCAGGAGGCATCATGCGGCGAGACTCGCGCAAGATCAAGCGAGCGGGGGGGGGTGACAGTTCTGTCGCTGATTCTCGTCCTCGCGGGACTGGGACCGGTGGCAGCTCAAGAGTCCGATCCGCGACCCCCCGGCTGGGTCGACTCGCCTACCGCGCAGTCGCTCGCCAAGGCTGAGCTCGCGGAAGCATGGGTCGCGGCCGTGGGGAGCGAGCGAGACGGAGCCGGGCAGCAAGGTCTTCTCGCGAGCCCTAGCACCGCGCTCCGACTGGGCGCGGCAGCGAGGTACAGACTCCTGGCGCGCGCCTACGACTCCACGTACGGCGAGCTCCCCGCAGCCCCCTCGGTCACCGTGCCCAGCCCTGGCGTGGGCATCGCCTCGTCTGGCCCACCCTCGTACGTCCCGCCTGCTTCAAAGGTGCTCAGTGTCGGCTCGGAGGGCCAGGTCAAGTACAACTATTGTGGGCCTGCGTCGGCATACAACATCCTTGAGTACAAGGGCTACACCAAGTCCAAGACCTCCGGCGCAACGCTCACCAAAGAGGCGCTGGCCGACAAGAAGCACATGAATACCGATATTGAACGGTTGACGTCGGTGTGGGGCAACAACTACAACTACGGCATCAATCGATGGCGATCCGGCAAAGACACCGGGTTCTACGTCAAGTCCATGCTCAGTGGCTCGACGGGCAAGAGCAAGTTCTCCAGCGCGTTCCTCTACAATCTCAACACCAAAGAGCCCTTCGCGGTGTCGACCGGCGAAGTCAAAGGCAAGGCTGGTTATAACGGCCACAAGGCGCCAGCTGATCCTGCCGGACGAGGCCACTGGATCACCGCCCTCGGCTACAGCGGGTACTCGGCGTCCGGGTCAAGCGCGATGAAGGGTAAGTTCGCAGATCCCATGTGGACCGAGCAGACCGGAGTGGGCAGGACATTCACGTCTGCTGGTTCGCTCAACACGTTCTATTCGAACTACGTCGACGGCCGCGGGATCGTCTGGTGAAGCGCAACCTCGTGACTGCGAGTGTCGCGGGAGCAGCCACCCTCGTCACACTCGCAGGATGCACCCTTGGCGAGCCCTCCACCGGTCATGACTCATCGCGACCAGCATCGGTCGTGGCTCCGGCACCGACATCCAGCACGACCGTCGAGAGCACGGTTCTGGACGACGTCTTGGCTCGCGCGGACGACGTGCTCGAGTTGCCAGTCACCACAACACGCATGCTGGACTTGCCCTTCATCGGTGATCCGATCGTGCTCAGCGGCCCCGTCGCAGCGGTCGGGACGAACGGCGACGTGCTCGTCTACGAGCGAGGCGACTACACGCGTCTCGCCCGCGTGTCTCTCGACGGTGAGTCCGTCCCGGTCGCAAACATCCAGGACATAGGTCTTGACGGCAGACCACATAGCGGAGCGAGCGCACCTGCGAGCTCCGAGGACGTCCTCGCATGGTTGGCCCATCACGACGAGCGCGACGACCTCAACATCTCGGACTTCACCGTCTACACCGCGGGGGCCGACGGGCGCCACCCCCGCCCCGTCGCGACGAGCTCCCCCGACATCCCCGACCAAGGCACCGGGCGCAACGTCGCGGTGCCGTACTGGCGCGAGCGCCTCATGATCATGGACGGCCGCGTCTACTGGACCGAGAGCGTGCGTCGCACAGGAGACATCGACGTTCTGCCCGACTTCGAACACTCCGATGAGATCGGCGTCGCTGTCATGTCCGCACCGGTCGACGGAAGCGCCCCCGCGGTCGAGACCGTCGCGGGCTGGCACCACGCCGAGGACCTGTGCGCACCACCCGGCAGCGGGCTACTTGTCTACCTCGATTCCGCACTCTCACAGGTGCCGCGGAAGGGAACTGCGACGATCCACCGCGCCATGATCGACGCCCAGGGCGGCACCTCCGATGCCGTCGCCGTCTGGTCGGCGCCTGAACCGAGTGACCGGTACGTGGCAACCGGCGCCTCGGCGTGCGGGAGCACCGTGGCCGTCACGTGGAGCGCGACCGAGCAGCGGGATGACGGCACCGGCGCGTCGGCAGTCGAAATCGCTCACGACGGTCGCACCACCGTGATCGAGGTGCCCGAGGCCGGGTACGTGGTGCGGCCGGTCGTGACGGACCGCGCAGTGTTCTTCTCGGGAGTCAACGGTTCGATCGATGGCGGGGTCTACGTCTTCGACCTCGGCACGAACGAGCTGTACCGCACCTCACTCACGCCCGGCTTCTATGACGCCGTCTCCATGAGCCGAACCCGTCTGGCCTGGCGGGACTACACCACCACCATCCCGGGTGCGGATGGCGAGTACATCGAGGCCCACCTCGCCGCACCGCTCCTCCCATGACGGGCGACGAGCACCGGTCACACTTCTGAAAGCGGTGTGGGCGACGGGGCGCGCCACAGACCCAAGGGCTGACCGCTCGCGACGCACAGCGGTGGTCGCTCGAATGCAGTCCCTCCCACGCCCGCCCTCACGGACCTTCATCATCAGCGCGTCGGCGGCGACCAACGAGAAGGCACCCGAGTCGCTCAGCGGCCGGTTCCGGAACGCGACCTGCCTGTCGAGGTCGCTAGCCATGCGAGGCCTGGGACTTCCCCGGGGACTGGACGAGCTTGTCCATCCGGACGGCCGGCACCCGCGCCGCCCCGCTACGACGGCACCGCCCCTCGATGGGTTCTCCGGCGCGCCTACGCCTCGGGCCAAATCGGGCTGGCCTGACGGCGATGCAGCACCACCGCAGCAAGCACAGACTGCACGTGCATCGACGCCGTGCCGCCGCATCGATCGTCTCGGACCCGACTAGAGACGCCGCGCCTGAAGGGTTGGGCGGGCATGGATAACGTTTTCGAACTGGATCGTTTAAGGTCGCCCGATTTGGGGTCTTCCTCCTGAGACTGGGCGGACGCGCAGCGCGACGGTGCGCTGCTGCGAGCCATCAGGGAAGGAACGACATGAACCGTCCACGCCCCCGGACAACGAGTACCCGAGGCACTCGGATCGGTGCCGTGGGGGGCTTGGCCCTTCTGGCCTCGCTCGCCCTCACCGCACCCATGGCGATCGCCGCCGGCAGCACGCTGCAGGACGCTGCTGACGACCGTGGCCGCTACTTCGGCACCGCGATCGCGCAGTACCGCATGAGCGACTCGACGTACGCGACCATCGCGAACCGCGAGTTCAACATGATCTCGGCCGAGAACGAGATGAAGATCGACGCACTCGAGCCGAACCAGAACCAGTTCAGCTTCGGCACGGCAGACACGATGGTCAACTGGGCCCGCTCGAACGGCAAGCAGGTCCGCGGCCACACCCTCGCCTGGCACTCTCAGCAGCCTCAGTGGATGCAGAACATGTCCGGCACCGCGCTGCGCAGCGCGATGCTCAACCACGTGACCAAGGTGGCTGAGCACTTCAAGGGCAAGATCTACGCGTGGGACGTCGTCAACGAGGCCTTCCAGGACGGCTCGTCGGGCGCTCGCCGCAACTCCAACCTCCAGGGCACTGGCAACGACTGGATCGAGGCCGCGTTCCGCGCAGCCCGCGCCGCCGACCCGGGCGCCAAGCTCTGCTACAACGACTACAACACCGACGACTGGACCCACGCGAAGACGCAGGCGGTCTACAACCTCGTCAAGGACTTCAAGGCGCGCGGCGTGCCGATCGACTGCGTCGGTCTCCAGTCGCACTTCAACCCCCAGAGCCCGGTGCCGTCGAACTACCAGCGCACGCTGGAGGAGTTCGCCGCGCTCGGCGTCGACGTCCAGATCACCGAGCTCGACATCGAGGGCTCCGGCAGCCAGCAGGCCGAGAACTACCGCAAGGTGACCGAGGCCTGCCTCGCGGTCTCCCGCTGCACCGGGATCACGGTCTGGGGCATCCGCGACTCCGACTCGTGGCGCTCGAGCGGCACCCCGCTGCTCTTCGACAACAACGGCGGCAAGAAGGCGGCGTACACGGCGGTTCTCAACGCGCTGAACTCGGGCGTGGACCCGACGCCGACCCCCACGCCCACCCCGACGCCGACCCCCACTCCCACGCCGACGCCGACGCCGACGCCGACGCCGACGCCCACTCCCACGCCGTCGCCCTCCGTGCCGGCTGGCGCGTGCAGCGCGACGCTCGCGGTCGTCAACTCGTGGCCCGGCGGCTACCAGGTCGACGTCAAGGTGACGGCGGGCTCGTCGTCGATCCAGGGCTGGTCGACGACCGTGACCCTGCCTGGCGGCGGTTCGACCGCGAACGTCTGGAACGGTCAGGCGAGCGGGTCGAACCCGTACACGGTCGTCAACGCGCCGTACAACGGCTCGCTCGGCTCAGGTCAGTCGACCTCCTTCGGGTTCGTCGGCACGGGCTCGGCCCCGAGCTCCGGCTCGATCCCGTGCGCCTCGCGCTGAGGCAGCACGACTGACGGTTCTCCGTCCGGGGTGTGGGACGCCCCACCGCCG
>JAFABT010000379.1 GCA_023425905.1 Actinomycetes bacterium
TCGCCGGCCGCATCGGACGCCGTCGCGGACGGGACGTGCGAGCAGTGTGCAGCAAGGCGTGCCCCCGGTGTGTGCAGGGGTCACGGTGACTCCGCGACCCGCGTTCGTCACCGTACTGACTCGACCCGAGCGCCGTGGGTGTTCGGTGCAGGCCAGGCGGGTCCGGTGCCGGCTCTCGGCCCCTCAGCCGTCGAGCCGCGCCGCGACGTCGGCCGGGAAGCCTCCAGTGGCGACCGGTCCCCAGCGCGTCGGGGTCACGCGGATGAGCGACTTGTCCTGCAGTCGCATGGCGGTGCGGTACTCGTCCCAGTCGGGGTGCTCGCCGGCGATGCAGCGGAAGTAGTCGACGAGGGCGTCCTCGGCCTCGGGCATGTGGAGCACCTCGGCGTCGCCGTCGACCTGGACCCACGGGCCATCCCACTCGTCGGAGAGGACGAGGACGGAGACGCGGGGGTCGCGCTCGGCGTTGACGGTCTTCGCGCGGCCCGGGTACGTCGAGATGACGAGGCGGCCGTGCTCGTCGACGCCGCCGCTCACCGGGGAGATCTGAGGGCGGCCGTCGGCGCGCGTCGTCGCGAGCAGCAGGTGGTGGCGGGGGCGGACGAAGTCGAGGAGCTCGGCGAGGCTCACGCGGGTGCTCGTCGAGATGCTGCGGGCCATCGGGGACCTCCATGGGCGGGAGCGGGTGTTGACGACCTTACGCTCGGCCCGGCGGACCACTGGGCCGTAGTCGGCGCGACGGAGCGGGGGTTGATCGGGCCCTCCGCCGACGTCCTCGCGAAGCGTGTGCAGCTCCGATCGTTACATGCACTTAGTGAAGAAGTGCATGTATGGTCGGAACATGGATGCAGTGGGCGAGGCCCTCGCAGGCCCAGCGGGCCGTGAGCCCGACGACGCGCTCGCGGTGCCAGCGACGGGTCGGGAGGCCGACCACTGGGTCGCCGAGTCGGACGGCATGACGTCGCGGCGACAGATAGCGGCCGCGTCGGGACCCTACGAGCGGTCGATCACCCCGGAGATCGCCGGGCTGCGGCTGCACCTCCCAGCCGGGCTCGCCGCCGACGTGGAGGAAGCAGCCGCAGCGTTGGCCTCCTTCGACACGTACGCAGGCTCCACGCTTGGGCCCGACAGCCCGACGCTCGGGCCGATGAGCTCGATCCTGCTGCGCACCGAGTCGACGTCGTCCTCCCAGATCGAGAACCTCACCGTCTCCGCGCACCAGCTCGCGATGGCTCAGATCGAGGAGTCCGGCTCGGTCAACGCCCGCGTCGTGACAGCCAACGTCGCGGCGATGGAGGCCGCGCTGCGCCTGGCGGGCCGCCTCGACGCCGCCGCCATCCTCGAGATGCACCGGGTGCTGCTCAGCGCTCAGCCTGGCGGAGAACCACACGCCGGGCGGTTCCGCAGACAGCTCGTCTGGGTCGGTGCACGTGCCGTGTCGCCACGGGGCGCAGCTCACGTGGCGCCTCACCACGATCGTGTCCCGGGGGCGATCGAGGACCTCGTGCAGTTCATGGCGCGCGACGACCTGCCGGTCCTGGTCCAGGCCGCGATCGCTCATGCGCAGTTCGAGACGATCCACCCGTTCGTCGACGGCAACGGCCGCACGGGGCGCGCGCTCGTGCATGCGTTGCTGCTCTCGAAGGGACTGGTGACCAGCACGACGGCGCCGGTCTCCGCGGGCCTGCTCACCGACACTGCGGGGTACACGGGCGCGCTCGACGCCTATCGGCAGGGCGATGCAGCCCCCATCGTCGAGCAGTTCACGCGTGCGTCGCTGTTCGCTGCGAGCTCGGGATCCCGGCTGGTCGACGACCTGGCCGCGCAGGTGGCCGCCGGTCGAGCCGCGCTCACGGAGCTGAAGCTGCGCCCCCAGGCCGGCGCGTGGAGGGTCCTGCCTGCACTCGTGGCCCAGCCCGTGGTCAACGTCCGCTTCCTGCAGGACCACCTCGGCATCGGGCAGGTCAGTGCGCACCGCGCGCTCGAACAGCTCACGGCGGCCGACGTGCTCACCGAGCGCACGGGCCAGCGCCGCAACCGGGTCTGGCAGCACGCCGGCATCGTCGCCGTGCTGGAGGCCTACGCTGCGGGGCTCACGCGCGGGTAGACGTCGTAGCGTGGACTGATGGAGCCCACCGCCGACGTCCGCGCCGAGCTGCGCGCCGCGCTCGTCGTCCGTCGACGCGAGGCCGAGATGCGCCTCGCGTCGCTCGGTCGGCACTTCCGCGACATCGTCGACGCCTCCGCAGGGTCCAACGCGGACGACGAGCACGACCCCGAGGGCGCGACGATCGCCTTCGAACGCTCCCAGGTCGACGCCCTCGCGCGGCTCGCTCAGCGGGACTTCGACGACGCCGACGCCGCGGTCGGCCGCATCGACGCCGGCGAGTACGGCAGGTGCGAGGTGTGCGGTCAGCCGATCCCAGTCGAACGGCTGCGGGCGCGGCCAACCGCGCGGACGTGCGTGGGGTGCGCGGGTCGTTGACGCGTCGACGCCCTTGACGTAGGTCAAGGCGCAGGTCAGCGCGCTCTCCTACCGTCGGGAGCACAAGCCGCACCCCTGCGGCGCACCCGATGAGAGGAACGATCATGACCGCCACGACCTCCAGCACCACCCGCACGACCCTGCGCGCCGAGGGCTTCTCCTGCCCGTCCTGCGTCGCGAAGATCGAGAAGCAGGTCGGCCGCCTCGAGGGTGTGAGCGCCGTGACCGTGCACTTCGCCTCCGCCCGCATCGAGATCGACCACGACCCGGCCGTCGTCGGTGTCGATGCCCTCGTCGCCGCGGTCGCCAAGGCTGGCTACACCGCGACCCCCGCCGCGTTCTGACCGGCACGCCACCCCAGCACGACTGACGAGAGAGGAACGACCGTGAGCAGCATGCGCACGTGGTGGACCGGGCCGTGGCGAGTGTCGGCGGTGTCCGGCGCACTCATCCTTGCGTCGTTCGCCGCGGCGCGGCTGGGCGGCGCGGGGGCGGTGAGCTCCGTGCTCATGGTCGCCGCCGCCCTCGTCGCCGGGGCGCCCATCGCGCGGGCCGCAGGGCGTGCCTTGGCAGCCCGGATGATCAGCATCGACCTGCTCGTCACGGTCGCCGCGGTGGGCGCCGTCATCATCGGTGAGTACTGGGAGGCCGCCGCGGTGACCTTCCTGTTCGCCGTCGGGCACGCGCTCGAGACGCGGACGCTCACGAAGACCCGCTCGGCCCTCGCCGCGCTCGTCGCGGTCGCCCCCGACGTCGCGGTCGTGCTGCGCGACGGTGAGCAGGTCGAGGTGCCCGCCGGGGCGGTCGTCATGGGCGAGACGGTGCTCGTGAAGAACGGTGCGAAGGTCCCCGTCGACGGCACCGTGCTCTCGGGCACGGGCGCGCTCGACGAGGCCTCGATCACCGGTGAGTCGATCCCCGTCGAGAAGTCCGCAGGCGACCGCGTCTTCGCCGGGACCGTCTCCCATGGCGGCTTCCTCGAGGTCGAGGCGACCGGCGTCGGCGCCGACACGACGCTCGCGCGCATCATCCACCGCGTCGAGGAGGCGCAGGATGCGAAGGCGAAGACGCAGGCCTTCATGGACAGGTTCTCGACTTGGTACACCCCCGCGATCATGGTCATGGCCGCCGCGGTCGGGCTCGCCACGGGTGACGTCGTGCTCGCGCTCACGCTGCTCGTCATCGCGTGCCCCGGTGCCCTCGTCATCTCGATCCCCGTCTCCGTCGTCGCCGGGATCGGTCGGGCGGCCCGCGACGGGATCCTCATCAAGGGCGGGGAGTTCCTCGAGACGTCCGCACGCATCGACGCCGTGGCGCTCGACAAGACCGGGACCCTCACGGAAGGTCGCCCCGAGCTCACCGACGTCGTCGTCCTCGCCGACGGCGCGACGCGCAGCGACGTCCTGGAGTGGGCGGCCCGCGCCGAGGCCGGGTCGGAGCACCCGCTCGCGCGCCCGATCCTCGTAGCCGCCGCGGCCGAGGGCCTCGCCACCCCGGGCC
>JAFABT010000180.1 GCA_023425905.1 Actinomycetes bacterium
CATTCGTGCAGCCGGGTAGCTTGCTTTTTAACGTGTCCGTGCACCAGCCGATGCCGTTGTGCTCCCAGCCCTCCTGCGCCATGCAGGCGACGATCTTGAGCTCGGCGTCGGCCGAGCGCAGCTCGAGCGCCGCCGGGCCGTCGTAGTCCTCGAAGGTCGCGGCGAGCAGCTGTGTGATCGGGCCCGACAGGATCCCGGGCTCTGTGGTGCCGGGCTCCGAGCCTGTGCCCCCGGCGACCGTCGCGCTCGGCGACGCGCCTGCCGCCGGGGCCGCTCCCGCTGACCCGCGCGCGGACGGGTCTGCTGTGCTCGTGCTCGTGCACGCGGTCGTGAGGAGGAGCGCTGCCGCGACGAAGGCGGCGGAGCGCGCGACCTGGCGGGGCCGGGGGCGTGCTGGGGCGTGCATGAGTGCTCCTGGTCGCGGGGTGGTCATGAGAGCTCGGCTGCGAGGGACTCGGCGTCGGCGAGGTAGGCCTCGACCCTGCTGCGGTTCGCGGCGTAGAAGTCGGTCTCCGCCTTGATGAGCGCTGCGGTCGCGATCGCGTTGTACCGCACCTTGCCCTCGCAGTCGAGGTCGGCGAGCGCCGTGGCGATCTCGCGCTTCTTGAGCGCGTCGAGCTCGGGCGACGACACGGCGCCGCCCGGGGCGCCACCCTCGAGGTCGTCCATCGCCTGTTGGATCGGCGCGGAGACGGTCGCGGGGTCGGTGGCCTCGGGGTGGCCCGCGTCGGCCATGCAGGCGGCCCATGCGTCGACGGCGCGGAGGACCTCGGGTGCTGTGCGGGCGGCGACGCGGGCGGCCTCGAGCTCGACGAAGAGGTCGGCGTGTGAGGCGTCGAGCTTCTCGACGGCGCTGCTCACGCTGACCGCCTGCGCGGCACCCTCGCAGCCGGCCGTCTCAGGGTCGTAGAGCGGGACCTCGTCGTCCGCCGTGAGGTTTTCCCTCTCCGACTGGTCACCGACGAGGTCGACGGTGTAGGCCGCGCGCTCGGCTGCGCTCAGGGAGGCGACATAGTCCTTGTTGGGGTCGGGGCGTCTCGACGGCACCGGCGCGAAGACGTCGCCGGCGTCGGGAGACGACGTGATGCCGTAGCCGTAGGTCGCCGCGAAGTCGCGGTCACTGAGACCGCCGCGGATGTCCGTGATCGTGAGCGTCTGCGCGCCCGCGCCCAGATCGGGGGTGTACTCCCATCCCTTGGCGGCCATGCAGGTGGCGATCGACTCCTGGACGCGGACCGTCTCCGCGTCATGCACGTCCTGGGAGCCGAGCCTCTCGATCGCTGCGTCGAGGCGGCGGGCGAGCTCGCTCGTGTCCGGCGCAGGGTCGTCGCTGACGGCGTCCGGGGCGGGCGGCGTGCACGCGCCGACGGTGAGGGCGAGGCCGAGCGCGGAGAGCACGCCGGCGGTGCGGCGCGCCCTCCGCGCGTGGCGGGTCGGACTGGTCACTTCGCCTCGGCCGACGGCATGAGGGCGCGTGCCGCCTCGGCGAAGGCGTCGACCGCCTCGCGGTTCGCCTCGTAGAACGCGACCTCGGCGTCGTGCTGAGCCTTCGTGACGGCCTCGTCGTACTTCGAGGACGCCCGGCACTTCTGGTCCGCGACGGCGAGCGTGATCTCCTCCTGCTTGAGCGCCTCGAGAGCGGCCGGGTCGGGTCCCTTCTCGCCTGCCTCCTCGTAGATCGTGTTGCTCTTCTCCCAGAGGTCGGTCTGGACGGTCTCGGGGTCGGTCGCCTTGGGTGCGCCGGCCTCTGCCATGCACGAGGCCCAGGCCGACTTCGCCTCGACGACGGCCGGGGCCGTCGACGCGCTCGTGAAGGCCGTCTCCATCTTCGTGAACAGGTCCTTGTACTGCGGGTCCTGGTAGAGCTTCATGAGCGCATCGGTCGCGGCGCCTGACTCCTGGGAGGCCTTGCCGTAGCAGCCCGCCTTCGACGGGTCGTACTCGGGGATCTCATCGTCCTCGCCGAGGTCCTCGAACTGGCTCTGGTCGCCGTAGAGGTCCTTGTTGTAGGCCTCGCTCTCCTTCTCCCCGAGCGTCTCGAGGTACGCCATGTTCGGGTCGGGGGGTCCGCTGGGCTCGATCGTCGTGCTCTCGGGCTGGCTTGCGATGCCGTAGCCGTACTGCTTGGCGTACTCCTCCTCGGACAGCCCTCCGCGCATGTCCTCCTCGTTGTAGACCATGCTGCCGGAGGACGTGCGGGGCGTGTACTCCCAGCCCTTCTCACGCATGCAGGCCGCGACGGCCTCTTCGGTCTTCTTCTCCTGGGCCGCCATCGCCTCCTTGTTGTTGAGCGAGGCGAACACGTCGTTGAAGAGCGAGGAGATGGGCCCGCTCGCAGACGGCTCGGGGTCGGGGCCGTCCTTGCCGGACCCGCTGCAGGCGGTGAGGGCGAGAGCGAGGCTCGCGGCCGCGGCGACGGCCATCGCCGCCCTCTTGGCGCTCGAGGTGTGTGTGGTCGTCATCGGTCGAACTCCCTGCTCGTCGGTCGCAGGGGCGTGTCCCGCCCCCGGGGTGCGTGTGAAGGATGTCATTAGTTGCCCGATTCCAGCGCGGTGCGCAGCGCCTCGGCGAGGCCCTCGAGCGCGTCGCGGTGGGACTCGTAGAAGGCCTTCTCGGCGTCGAGGCCCGCCTTGGCACGCTTCTCCTCGTACGCAGCCGAGGCCCGGCACTCGTGGTCGGCGACCGCCGTGCGGATCTCCTGCTTCTTGAACTCGGCCACCGCGGACGGGTCGGGCTCGCCGTCCGCGTCGCCGTAGACCTCGCTCAGCTGGTCCTGCAGTGCGACGTAGAGCGCGTCGGGGTCAGGCGCGTCACCGATCCCCGCGTCGGCCATGCACGAGGCCCAGTCCGCCGTCGCCTCAAGGACGGCTGGAGACTGGTCCGCGTCCTTCCAGATGCGCTCGAGGGACGCGAGCAGGTCGGCGTGCTGCGGGTCGTCGTAGACGGCCTCCATCGCGGCGAAGGCGTCCCCGACCTCCGCGTCTGCCTTCCCGGTGCAGCTGGCTGCGGCCGGGTCGTCGGTGGCCTCGTCGTCCTCGCTCGCCACCTCGTCCTCGGACGTGTAGCCCCACAGGTCCTTCTCGTAGGCCGCCTTCTCGGTCTCACTGAGCGTCGCGACGAAGACGTCGTTGGGGTGCGGTGCCGCGGAGGGCTCGGAGCTCGACGCGTCGGGCCCGTCGAGCATGCCGTAGCCGTACTGCTCGGCGTACTCCTTGCCCTGGGGGCCGGTGGGAGCCTCCGCCTGGCTCGCCGGCTGGGCCTGGGGGAGTATGCGCGGCGTGTACTCCCAGCCCTTGTCCACCATGCACGCCGCGACGAGCGCCTCACGCCGCTCCTGCCGCGCCGTCTCCGCAGCGTCCGTCGAGGCGGCGTAGACGCCGTCGAAGAGCGCCGTGACGGGTCCCACCGCCGTGTCGGTGGTCGACCCGTCGGCCTTGGCGCTCGCGGGCGTGCTCGGCGCCGGGTCGGCCTCGTCGGCGGGGCCCGTGCATGCGGCGAGCAGGAGGGCGCACGCCGCGACGACGGCGGCTCTTCGCGTTGACGAGGTGGTGCTGGCGAACATGGTCGAGCCTCCCGGGACAACGGGGTGGGTGAGTGGCGTGCTGCTCATCGTTGCCGAACGCGAGGCCGGTCGGACCCGATTGGGGCGACTTTGTCCCCATCGGGTCGATAAATGGGCCGGGGGTCGCATGCGCCGGCTCGCGACGTCCTCCCTGAGGAGGACGCGCCGGACGCTCGGACTCCGGAGGTCGACGGACCTGGCGCCGTCCTCACTTCTCGCGCACCTCGGCGACGGCCGCGACATAGGCCTCGAGGACGTCGCGGTGCTGGGCGTAGAAGAGGGTCTCCGCTGCGACGGTCGCGGAGGCGAGCGCGGCGGCGTAGCCGACCTCGTCCCGGCAGGTGACGTCGGCGACGGCGACGGCGACCTCCCGCGCGCGGAACTCCTCGAGCCGGGCGGCGGACGGGGCGCCGCCGGCGGCCTGCGCCATCATCGTCCCGTACTCGGTGTTGAGCTCGTCGTGCATCGACTCGGGTCCTGAGGTCACGGCGTGCCCCTTGCCCGCCATGCACGACGACCATGCGTCGCGTGCCGCGACCACCGTCGGGTCCGCGAGCGTCGCGCGGTCGAGCTCCTCGGCGAGCCGGAGCACCTCGGCGAAGCGCGGGTCGTCGTCGAGGGCCAACACGCCCGTCTCGGCGTCTGCGGCGCGGGCCTGGCCCGTGCAGCTCGCCTCGAAGGCCGCTTGGCGGTCCGCGTCGTCCTCCTCTGCCGTCCCGTCGCTCGGGCCGGCCCCGAAGAGGTCGACGAGGTAGAGCGTCGACTCCTCCTCGGAGAGCGAGCCGAGGTAGACCTCGTTCGCTGACGTCGCGTCCGCGGGGAGGGCGCCCGCGCTGTTCGAGGGCGCGCTCGCGAGGCCGTAGCCGTACTGCCGGGCGAACTCCAGCTCGCTCAGCCCGCCGAGGTCGGGGGTGCTGTCGCCAGACGCATAGCCGCTCGTGTCCGGGGTGTACGTCCAGCCGCGCGATGCCATGCAGGCGGCGACGGCCTCCTCGCGTCTCAACGCGAAGGACTGGAGGTAGCGCTCGTCCTCCATGTAGCCGAGCGCTTCGTCGAGCAGCGCCGTGACCGGACCGGTCGGCTGAGCCGAGGGCTGGTCCGAGGTGGTCGTCGAGGTGCTGCAGCCGGGGAGCCCGAGCGCGGTCACGACGAGGAACGCAGCCGCACCGTGGTGGAGCGCGCGGATCGTTGTCATGGTCAGTCCCGAGGTGTCGTGTGTGGTGGGGCCGCCGAGGAACGGCCCCACTGACGATCCTGCCGGGGACCGAGAACGGAAACATCGGCCCGGCGTCGGACAACGTTTTGCCGTTGTCGTCCTGCGGGTGTGCGTCCGCGCGTGGTCGGTCAGCCGGAGAGCGCGGTGAGCGCCGCCGCCGCGACGCCGCAGACGAGCAGCAGCCCGATGCCGCGAAGTGCGAGCCCGAGCGGAGAGCTGTTCGCCCAGCCGGTGAGTGCGGCGGGCGACCGCTGCGCGCGCGCCGCGCCCACGTGCCGGAGGTCGTCGTCGAAGGAGGTCACGAGGGCCATCCTGCCCACGACGGCGCGGCAGCGGATCGACCCCAGGGGGGACAACCTTTCCGCCCCAGGTACACCAAGCCGACGACGAACCCGACCCCGCCGCCGAGAACGCGGGTCCCGCCGCCGAGAACGCGGGTCCCGTCGCCGAGGGCGCGGGAACAGCCGCCGAGAACGCGGGGCCCGCAGCCTGAGTGCGCCCTGAGTGCGCCCGGCGTCAGACCGGTGAGAGCCCCAGCGACATCCCCGCGAGGCCGCGTGACGTGCTCGCGAGCCCACGGGCGACCTCCCGCAGCGCGACGGCCGCGGGGGAGTCCGGGTCGCGCAGCACGACGGGCAGGCCCTCGTCCCCGCCCTCACGCACCGCGACGTCGAGCGGGACCTGGCCAAGCAGCGGCACGGTCGCCCCGGTCGATCGGGTCAGCGCCTCCGCGACCCGCTCGCCGCCACCCGCACCAAAGATCTCGAGCCGGGAGCCATCGGGCTGCTCGAGCCACGACATGTTCTCGACGACGCCGACGACGTGCTGGCGCGTCTGCGCCGCGATCGACCCCGCACGCTCGGCGACCTCCGCCGCCGCGATCTGCGGCGTCGTCACGACGACGATCTGCGAGGTCGGCAGCAGCTGCGCAACCGAGATCGCGATGTCGCCGGTGCCGGGCGGCAGGTCGAGCAGCAGCACGTCGAGGTCACCCCAGAACACGTCCGCGAGGAACTGCTGCAGCGCACGGTGGAGCATCGGGCCGCGCCACACGACGGCCTGCCCCTCGGGGACGAACATGCCGATCGAGATGACCTTGATGTCGTGCGAGACCGGCGGGAGGATCATGTCGTCGACCCGGGTGGGTGTGCGCTCGACGCCGAGCATCCGCGGGATCGAGAAGCCGTAGACGTCCGCGTCGAGCACGCCGACCCGCAGGCCGTCCGCGGCCATGGCCGCAGCGAGGTTCGCCGTCACCGAGGACTTGCCCACACCGCCCTTGCCCGACGCGATCGCGAAGACCTTCGTGAGCGAACCCGGCTTCGCGAACGGGATCTCGGGCTCCGCGGCGGTCCCGCGCAGCAACGTCCGGAGCTCTGCGCGCTGCTCGGCCGTCATGACGCCGAGGTCGACCGTGACCGAGCCGACGCCGTCGACCCCCTGGGCGGCGGCGGTGACGTCACGCGTGATCGTCGTCTTGAGCGGGCAGCCCTGCGTCGTGAGCAGGACGCGGACCGTGACGTGCGCACCGGTGGGGGAGTCCTCCGTGCCGGGGGTGACGGCGACGTCGTCGACCATGCCGAGCTCGGTGATTGGCCGGCGGATCTCCGGGTCCTGGACCTGCTCGAGCGAGATGCGGACGGCGGCGACGAGATCGGCAGCAAGCATGGGCCCATCGTAGGCCCGCGCTGGGGTCAGCCTTCCTCGGGAGCCGGACCTGTCTCAGGTTCGGCGTCGCGTCCGGCCTCGCGCTCGGCGTACGCGGCGAGGGCCTCCTCGTCGGCCTCGCGCTGCGCCTCGCGCTCGGCCTCCTTCGCGGACTCCCACTCGCCTGCCCGCTGCTCCTCGAGGTCCTCGAGCAGGCTGCGCAGCTCTGACCTGAGGAAGTCACGGGTCGCGACCTCGGAGAGCGCGATGCGCACCGCGGCCATCTCGCGGGCGAGGTACTCGGTGTCGGCGAGGTTGCGCTCGGCGCGCTGGCGGTCCTGCTCGGCCTGGACGCGGTCGCGGTCGGTCTGCCGGTTCTGCGAGAGCAGGATGAGCGGCGCGGAGTACGACGCCTGGAGCGAGAGCATGAGGGTGAGCGCGGTGAACCCGTTGGCCGCCTTGTCGAAGCGCATGTCCTCGGGGCCCCAGGAGTTCCACACGAGCCAGATCGCGCAGAACAGCGTCATCCACACGATGAACAGCGGCGTCCCCATGAACCGTGCGATGCGCTCGGAGATCCGGCCGAAGCGGTCCCCCTCGCGCGCGGTGCGGGGCGCGCGCATCTTCGCGAGCCACGAGCCGCCGCGCTCGCGGGGGGTGTCGAGGCGCTCAGCCATCGCCCTGGCCCTCGGTGGTGCGCGCGGTCGCGAGCGTGACGGGGCTCTCCGCGCCGGCCGGGAGCTCGAGCGCGTCGTCGTCCTCGCGCCAGTCGTCGGGCAGGAGGTGGTCGAGGACGTCGTCGACGGACACGGCGCCGAGCAGGCGCTTGTCGGCGTCGACGACGGGCAGCGCGAGCAGGTTGTACGTCGCGAGCAGCCGGGTGATGCGGAGCAGCGGCGCCGTCGGGGGGAGGGCGTCGATGTCGGTGTCGAGGATCGACCCGATCGTCTGGTGCGGGGGGTGGCGCAGGAGACGCTGGAGGTGGACGACGCCGAGGAACCGA
>JAFABT010000382.1 GCA_023425905.1 Actinomycetes bacterium
CTCCGGGATGACATGGCCACCTTCCGAATGCCGTCGCCACCTGCCGGGGACGAGGCCGCCTTCCGCCGGATGACGTGGCAGCTTTCCGGATGACGTCGCGACCTCCGGGGCGAGGGGGCGACCTCCCGGACGACGCGGATACGGACCGGACTGGCCGAGCCCGTCGCGAGCACTTCACTCCACCCGCGACGTTTGCGCGCGTCGCGGGGTGCTGCCCCATCTCGGGGTGCGTCGCGGATCGGGGTGCGTCGCGGATCGGTGTGCGGCACATGCTCGACGACGACAGACTGCGGACGCCGGGTACGCGCTTGCCACCGCCGGGGTGACGACCTCGCCGTCCGACTGACGGCAAGATGGCTGCCACGACGGTTGACCACGCGCGTACCCAGCGTCCGCGCGACCTGACATATGGGCATTGTTCGTCAGATCAAGGCTTCCGTGAGCCGCATCCAGATCGTCCGCGACGATCAACTGACCAGGAATAGCCAGTCCCGATTTCGCTTAGGATGCCGCTCAGCGAAGAACTCCCGGGTCCTGCGGTGCGATCGAGTCGAGGATGCGGTTGAGATCCTGCACCGAGGCGAACTCGATCGTCAGGCGACCTTTACTCTTTCCAAGCGCAACCTTGACCCGCGTGTCGAAGGTGTCCGACAGCCGCGCGGCCAGCTCGTCGAGCGCAGCGATCCGATCGCCCGGACGCGGCTTGCGCTGAGCGGGCGCCGCCGCGGGGTCGCTCCCCCCGAGCGACACGATCTCCTCTGTGGCGCGGACCGAGATCCCCTCCGCGACGATGCGCAGCGCGAGGCGATCCATCGACTCCGCGTCGGGCAGACCGAGCAGCGCCCGGGCATGCCCGGCCGAAAGGACTCCCGCCGCGACTCGTCGCTGCACCGCGGGCGGCAGCTTGAGCAGCCGGAGTGTGTTCGATATCTGGGGTCGCGACCGCGAGATCCGGGCAGCGAGCTCGTCGTGCGTGCAGCCGAAGTCGTCGAGGAGCTGCCGGTAGGCCGCAGCCTCCTCGAGCGGGTTGAGCTCGCTGCGATGGAGGTTCTCGAGCAGCGCGTCCCGCAGAAGGTCAGCGTCGTCGGTCTCCCGGATGATGGCCGGGATGGTCGTCTTGCCGGCGACCTGGCTCGCGCGCCACCGCCGCTCGCCCATGATGAGTTCGTACGCCGGGCGCCCGTCCTCGCCTGTTCCCGCGGGTCGCACGACGACCGGCTGAAGCACACCGATCTCCGTGATGGACCCGACGAGCTCGGCAAGCGCCTCTTCTTGGAAGACCGTGCGCGGCTGGCGCGGGTTGGGCGTGATCTGGTCGATCGGAAGCTCGGCGAAACTGGCTCCCGGCACCGGGAGGAGCCCGGGATCTGCCGCCGAACTCGCGGCCTCGACGGTGCGCTCGGCGCGAGTCGCCTCCTCTGCGGCGGTGGCATCGGGACCATCCACGGGGCTCGGCGCACTCGGCGTCCGCGGGAAGAAGACGTCGGACGGACGGTCCTGGGTGGCTACGCCCGGGGTGCCCGTGGGGATGAGGGCTCCGAGCCCGCGTCCCAGTCCACGTCGCTTCTCACTCATGGGAGCTCCCGTTCTCAGATGCTGCTGAATGTGTCGTGGCCTCGGCCGAGGTAGCCGGCTCGTTCGGGTCGATGCCGCGCTCGGAGATCTCCCGCGCTGCTTCGAGGTAGGACAACGCGCCGGTCGATCCAGGGTCATAGGTGAGGACGGTCTGGCCGTAGGACGGTGCCTCGGAAATCCGAACCGAGCGCGGAATGCTCGTGCGCAGCGTCTGGTCCGGGAAGTGCTCGCGGACCTCGTTCGCGACCTGCTGGGCGAGGTTCGTGCGCCCGTCGTACATCGTGAGGAGGATCGTCGACACGTGGAGATCGCGGTTGAGGTGCGCCTGGATGAGCTGGATCGTCTTGAGCAGCTGCGAGAGTCCCTCGAGTGCGTAGTACTCGCACTGGATCGGGATGAGCACCTCGCGCGCCACGACGAACGCGTTGACTGTGAGGAGGCCGAGACTGGGCGGGCAGTCGACGAGGACATAGTCGATCCGCTCCTCCCCCCGTTCGACGCGCTCTCGGAGGTACGTGTCGAGCGCGTTCCTCAGCCTCGTCTCGCGGGCGACAAGTGAGACGAGCTCGATCTCCGCGCCGGAGAGGTCGATCGTCGCCGGTACGCACAGCAGTCGTGGAATCTGCGGGCATTGCTGCACCGCGCCGCTCATCGGGGCGCCGTCGACGAGGATCTCGTAGATGGACGGCGTCCCGGCCCTGTGCTCGATGCCGAGCGCGGTCGAGGCGTTCCCCTGCGGATCCGAGTCGATGACGAGGACGTTGAGGCCAGCCTGCGCCAGTGCAGCCGCAAGGTTGACCGTCGTCGTCGTCTTGCCGACCCCTCCCTTCTGGTTCGCCACCGTGAGGACACGGGTCTCCGTGGGCCGCGCGAACTGTCGACCTCGCAGTTCGATGCGACGGCGGGCATCGATCGCGAGCTGTGCCGCGATGGGACTGTCCTCGCCCACTGCCGGCAGGCTGTCGACGATGAGTGAGCGCCGTCGCTCCTCGTCCAGCTCCACCGCACGGACCGTTGGGAGCACCGCGTAGGTTTCACGTGAAACGCCCGCTGGTGTTTCACGTGAAACAGCGCCCTCAACCTCGGGCATCGCGTCGTCAGGCACCACGGCGTCAGTGTTCCTTCGTCTCGTGGTCGCGCAGCGTCTCGACGCTGCGGACCGAACGTGTCAGCGGCCAGTCTGTCGCACGACGGTGACGACAGCGGTGCTGTCCACACCCACGATCGTGCTCGCGTCGTGAACGGTGGCGTCGACGCCCTTGAACTTACGGATCGTGTACTTCGCGTCGTCGAGCTCAGTCTGCGCGGAACGTCCCTTGAGAGCGACGAGCGTCCCGCCGGGTGCGAGCAACGGAAGACACCAGCGCACAAGCTTGTCGAGCGGCGCGACGGCGCGCGCGGTGACGGCGTCTGCCTCCCACGCACCGTGGAACTCGTCGGCGCGACCTCGGAGCACCTCGACGTTCGTCAGCCCTAGTTCTGAGACGACCTCCGACAGCCACGTGGTCCGCCGATCCATGGGCTCGATGAGCACGACGCGTGCCTGGGGGCGCATGGCACCAAGGACGATTCCGGGGAGGCCCGCGCCCGAGCCGACGTCGATGATCATTCCCGTCTCAGGGAGGAACCGGGCCGCGGCGGCCGAGTTCAGCAGGTGGCGCTCCCACAGGCGGCCGACCTCGCGCGGACCGATGAGCCCGCGCAGTTCTCCCTCCCGCACAAGCATGCGGCGGAAGCCCTCGACGGCGTCATAGGAGTCGCCGAAGAACTCGGCCACACGGGGGTCGTCGGTCAGTGGGTCGACCACGAGGTCCGGCGACGACGCCGCCGCGGCGTCCTGCACCTCAGAACCCTGGGCCGTTCCAGGGTCGCGGACGTCCGACGCACCATCCATCGAGTGGGACCTCCGGACTGATCGTGCTCACCGTTTCACGTGAAACGCGCGCTGGACTCTCCAAGTATCCCCTACCCGGGCTGCTCACTTGCACGTGACAGGTGCTCGAGGCGCCCTGGGTCGAATCGCTTCCCCAGCCACGTCGTGAGGGCCCCGGTTACAGATCGACGCACCGCACGGACTGGGACCGTGGCCGCCCCCGCACCCGCCGCCAGGACGGTCTGAGTGCGTCTCCGCAACCCGCCGGGCGGTCCGGTCGCATCCTGCCGAGACATTCACACTGCCAGCCGCCCACGTGCTGCGTGTGCGCCGGAGGCAGCGGTCCACGTGCACGACTCCCTTTCCGAGCACTCCCCCGAGCAGTCGCTCCGACCCCACCAATCCTGGGCACGACGGCGTCCCTCTCCCGAGGCCGACCAACACTCCCCCGGGGCGCCCGCGTCCAGTCCCCGCGCCCTTGGGCCCGCCCCGCCCGCGCGACGGCCTTCCACCCCGCGCCGTTCACCACCCCGATCAACACCTGCGCGCGGTCGCTGTGAGTTCCCGCGCCACCGTCGACCTGTTTCACGTGAAACACCCGCCCCCAGAGACGACGATGCCCGCCCCCCCTCAAGGGCGCGGGCATCGCTCACAGCACGAACTACGCGGGGTGCACCACGACGTAGCGGTTCGGCTCCACGCCCTCGCTGTCGCTCACGAGCCCTGCAGCGGCCACGGCGTCGTGGACGACCTTCCGCTCGAAGGGGTTCATCGACTCGAGGCGAACGGGCTCGCCGTCCTTCTTCACACGCGCGACCGCCTCGGCCGCGAGGCCCTGGAGCGCGACCTTCCGCGCTGCCCTGAAGCCAGAGATGTCGAGCATGAGCCGGCTGCGCTCCCCCGTCCGCGCCTGGACAGCGAGCCGCGTGAGCTCCTGCAGGGCGTCGAGCACCTCTCCGTCCTCACCGACGAGCTTCTGCAGCGACGTCGTCGAACCGTCTTCGGCGACGATCGCCAGCGCAGCCCGATCGTGCTCGACGTCGATGTCGATGTCACCATCGAGGTCGGCGATGTCGAGCAGCTCCTCGAGGTAGTCAGCGGCGACGTCGCCCTCCTCCTCGAGCCGGGACGTCGACGACGCCGTCTTCACGGCCTCGGTCGCATCGGCCACGAGGCCGTCCTTTGCATCTGCACTCATGTCTGCTCCTACTACGACAGGGCGGGATCCGCCTGGGTGAGTTCGAGGGTGCGTTCGCACCGGGGGGAGCGCCCGAGGGATCCTCGGACGCGAAGGTCACGCGTCTGAGCGGCCGTCCAAGTCCGAGCTTGGCAGCGGACCGGAACTCGTCGACGATCCGCCCGCGGGCTTCGGACCCGTGCCCTTCGCGCGGTTCTTCCGCTTGGGCTGCTGGCGCTGGCCGGGCCGGGGCTTCTCCTCGATGACGACCGTCGTCTCAGCGGGCGGCGTCAGCGGGATGCCCTTGCGCAGGGCCTTGCGCTCCTGACGCTCCTTCATGAGCCGCTCGGCCTCCGAGCCGGGGGCCGGCATGTTCCGGATCGCGAAGAACTGCTGGCCCATGGACCACAGGTTCGTCGTCGTCCAGTAGATGAGGACACCGATCGGGAAGTTCACGCCGGAGAAGGCGAAGATCAGTGGAAGGGCATAGAGCATGATCTTCTGCTGCTGCGCCATCGGACCCTCGAGAGCCGAGGGCGGCATGTTCTTCTGCGTGAGCTGCTTCTGCGTGAGGAACGTCGTCGCCGACATCGCGACGATCAGCACGACGGTGACGGTCTTCGTCGCCGTCGACGCTCCGGGCATGAGGAACCAGTCCGACAGGGGTGCGCCGAAGATCGTCGACGACTCGGCCTCGGCGGCGAGGTCCTTCGTGAGGCCACCGATCGCCCCACGGTCCCCGTTCCCGACCTGACCGAGCGAGTTGAGCACTCGGAACAGTGCGAAGAAGATCGGCGACTGCAGCAGGATCGGCATGCACGACGAGAACGGGTTCGTTTTGTGCTTCTTGTAGAGCTCCATCGTCTCGCGGCTCATCGCCTCACGAGAGGCGGGGTCGCTCTTGCCCTTGTACTTCGCCTGGATCGCCTTCATCTCCGGGGCAAGGAGCTGCATCCCGCGTGAGGCCCGGATCTGCTTGAAGAACAGCGGGATGAGCAGGACTCGCATGACGATGACGAGACCGATGATCGACAGCGCCCACGCGGCGCCGGACCCCGACTCAAGACCGAAGACGTTGGTGAACACCCAGTGGAAACCCACCATGATCCACGCGACCGCCCACATGATCGGCGCGAGGATCGGATCGAAGAACTCCATCAGTGCATGCTCCTTATCGTGCTGAGCCGACGCTCAGCGCGTGACCGTGCGCGTCCGTGTGGCCGCAGGCGGCCGTCGGGACCTGGGTGCCCCGGGATCGAGCGGGAGGGACGTCATCCACCCCGCCGAGTGCCCATGGATGACAGCGTGCGAGCCGGCGGAGCGCCAGCCAGGAGCCGCGGACCAGGCCGTGACGACGTACGGCGGTCAACGCATAGCTCGAGCAGGAGGGGTAGTACCGGCACGACGGCGGGTACAGCGGCGAGATGAAGCGCCGGTAGAGCACCAGGACTCCGATGACGACGCGCGCGGGCAGTCGCGACACGACGCGCCACACCCGGTTCACGGTCGTCATGGCGCGTCCTGAGCGGGGACCGTTCGCCCGCGCGAGGCGCGCCGGAACGCGGACGCGAGCTGGCCGGACAGCTCGTCGAAGCTCGCGTTCGCACTAGCAGGAAGAGCGCGGACGACAACCGCGCTGCCCGGTGCGAGGTCCGCAAGCAGAGGCGCGGTGAGCGCACGAAGGCGGCGCTTGACCCGGTTGCGGGTCACGGCGTTGCCCACCGACTTCGACACGACAAACCCAACGATCGCAGGGGGCTCATCGGGCTGATGGCCCGACTGGGGGACGTCCACGCCACCTGGGGCGACATGGATGACAAGACAGCTGCGCCCGGCGCGGGCACCCCGACGCACCGCCCGCTCGAAGTCAGCGGAGCGGCGCATCCGGTTCCCGGCCGGGAGCACCGGTTGCGCGGGTCAGGCGGAGAGCTCGTCGCGACCCTTGCGGCGACGCGCAGCGAGGATCGCACGGCCGGCGCGCGTCCGCATACGCAGACGGAAGCCGTGCGTCTTGGCGCGACGCCGGTTGTTCGGCTGGAAGGTGCGCTTGCTCACGAGAAACTCCTGGGACTTCGAGGAAGTGCGGTCACGACGACCGCAGGCTGCTGCCGACCAGTGGTCCGTGACCCCGCTGATCCGCGCACGAGGCTGAGCTGCGCGGGCATGACGGGGGGACCGACGAACGGCTGTGCAACGTTACGCCGCTGTCGCCCACGGGTCAAGCTGCCTCCGTCACCCGATCCCGTGCGGGACCCTCGTCATGACGTCGTCCCCAGACTTTCTTCGCGTGACATTCCTGGTTCCGTTCCGGATCCACACAGGCTGTGGAAAAGTATGTGGACCGTCTCGGACCGTGCGAGACTTCCCGGACCCCACCGAGTGAGCGAGGAACACGTGCACGTCCAGGACAACCCGATCGGTGAGATCTGGGAGCGAGCCGTCACCGAGCTCCAGGACAGCCCTGACATGTCGCCCCGTCAGCTCGCCTTCGTCCGACTCGCACATCCGCTGGGCCTGCTCGACGGCACCGTCCTGCTCGCCGTCGCGGACGACCACGCGAAGGACTACCTCGAGTCGCGCGTTCGCGCGGAGCTCACCGAGGCCCTCACGCACGCACTCGGCCGCGAGGCCCGGTTCGCGATCACGGTCGACCCGGATCTCGAGGTCACGACGAACGACCACCTCGCTCCCCGTCAGGACGCCCGGCCCGACGCCCGTGCCGAGAGCGTGCCCACCACCGCTCACACCGACGGCAGGATCGACGCCGGCGACCACGAGTCGCACGCCCGGCTCGCCCCGTCCGTCTCGAGTCATGACGACGAGCCGAACCGCTCGGTCACCACGCCTCGCGAGGGTCGTAGCACGACGCCGGTGAACGAGACGAGCCGCCTGCACCCGAACTACCTCTTCGAGAACTTCGTCATCGGCTCCTCCAACCGCTTCGCGCACGCCGCCGCGGTCGCCGTCGCGGAGGCACCCGCCAAGGCGTACAACCCGCTGTTCATCTACGGCGACTCAGGTCTGGGCAAGACGCACCTGCTCCACGCGATCGGCCACTACGCCCAGAGCCTCTACCCGAGCGTCCGCGTGCGCTTCGTCAACTCTGAGGAGTTCACGAACGACTTCATCAACTCGATCTCGGAGGGCAACGCGAGCGCCTTCCAGCGCCGCTACCGCAACGTCGACGTCCTCCTCATCGACGACATCCAGTTCCTGCAGGGCAAGGAACAGACGATGGAGGAGTTCTTCCACACGTTCAACGCGCTGCACAACGCGAACAAGCAGATCGTCATCACCTCTGACCTGTCCCCCAAGCACCTCGCCGGCTTCGAGGACCGCATGCGGTCGCGCTTCGAGTGGGGCCTCATCACGGACGTGCAGCCGCCGGACCTCGAGACGCGCATCGCGATCCTCCGCAAGAAGGCCGGCTCCCTCAGCCACCAGGTCCCGGACGACGTCATGGAGTACATCGCCTCGAAGATCGCGACGAACATCCGCGAGCTCGAGGGGGCACTCATCCGCGTCACCGCGTTCGCGAGCCTCAACCGTCAGCTCGTCGACGTGTCGCTCGCGGAGATCGTGCTCAAGGACCTCATCACCGACGCGGACTCCACCGAGATCACGTCGGCCACGATCATCGCGCAGACCGCCGCGTACTTCGCGCTCTCGATCGAGGACCTCTGCGGCCAGTCGCGCTCGCGCGTGCTCGTCAACGCGAGGCAGATCGCGATGTACCTGTGTCGCGAGCTCACGGACATGTCGTTGCCGAAGATCGGGCAGGCCTTCGGTGGCCGCGACCACACGACGGTCATGCACGCGAACCGCAAGATCCGCGAGCTCATGGCGGAGCGTCGATCGGTCTACAACCAGGTCACCGAGCTCACGAGCCGCATCAAGCAGCAGAGCCGCGGCTGATCGTCGTCCCCGTGACTGCGGGTGGTCGGATTGCTGTCATTCACTAGTTTCGTCGTCGTCATCGCGTGTGTGGAAACTGGGGACAACCCCTGTTTATGCAGGTCAGAGGCACTTTGCGCCTGGTGACGGCGTGTGAGTGTCCAGTGTGGACAACTTTGGGTCGCGGGGGACGGGGGTTCGTCGTCCCCGGGTCTTCCCCCACCCGCCGACGGTCATCCACAGGTTTGGGCGGCGTTGTCCACGACTGTCCACAGGTATCTCCACACCTGTGGGTAGTCATCCCACCGCTTCATCAAGAACACCTTGAGACCTGTCCGTTCTGTCCCCAGTTCGTCGCCGGGTGGCCTCCCATGGGCAGGGCGCCCGACGTAAGAGACCGCTCCCCGGGTGCTTCGGCGTGGCGCCCACCCGCACCGCGGACAGAACCCCATGTCGCGTAGGCTGCAACCGGTGCGCTGCGCCCGGTGACGGGCTTCCCGCGAGCGAAGGTCGACCGCACGAGCGGGCATTCACAGGACGAGAGGGATCAGGCGATGAAGTTCAGAGTCGAGCGCGATGTCCTGGCCGAGGCCGTCACCTGGACGGCACGGACGCTGCCCGCACGACCCCCCGCCCCGGTTCTCGCCGGCGTGCGCATGGAGGCGACCGCTGACGGCGTCGTGCAGCTCTCGACCTTCGACTACGAGGTCTCCGCCCGGTCGGAGATCGCCGCCGAGGTGAGCCAGCCCGGCACCGTCCTCGTCTCCGGGCGCCTGCTCGCGGAGATCTCCCGCGCCCTGCCCGGCAAGCCCGTCGACGTCGAGCTCTCCGGAACCAAGGTGTCGGTCATCTGCGGTGCGTCCCGCTTCACGCTCCTCACGATGCCCGTCGAGGACTATCCGCAGCTGCCGCAGATGCCCGAGCTCTCCGGCACGATCACCGGAGACGACCTCGTGCGTGCGGTCGGCCAGGTCACCGTCGCAGCCTCCCGCGACGACACCCTTCCGCTCCTCACCGGTGTGCGCGTCGAGATCACGGGCGAGAAGATCACGCTCCTCGCGACCGACCGCTACCGGCTCGCGCTGCGTGAGCTCACGTGGCGCCCGGCGAACCCGGACCTCGAGGTCACGGCCCTCGTCCGGGCCCGGACGCTGTCCGACGTCGCGAAGTCGCTCGGCTCGGCGCCCGAGGTCAACGTCGCGCTGGCGACGGGCTCGGGCGTCGACCTCATCGGCTTCGAGGCGGGGGGCCGGCACACGACGTCGCTGCTCGTCGACGGGGACTATCCCGCGGTGCGGCGCCTCTTCCCCGACGAGACCCCGATCCACGCGGTCGTCGCGACCCATGCGCTCGCCGACGCGGCCAAGCGTGTCGCACTCGTCGCCGAGCGCAACACTCCGATCCGGCTCGCCTTCACCGAGGGTCAGGTCATCCTCGACGCAGGTCAGGGCGACGACGCCCAGGCCTCGGAGGTCCTCGAGGCGACGCTCACGGGCGAGGACATCACCGTCGCGTTCAACCCGCAGTACCTCCTCGACGGCCTGGGTGCGCTCGAGACGGACTTCGTCCGGCTCGCCTTCACGCACCCGAACAAGCCCGTCGAGTTCACCGGACAGACGTCGCTCGAGGGCGACGACGACCGCGGCTACCGCTACCTTCTCGTCCCCATCCGCTTCGCAGGGTAGGAGGCTTCCGTGCACATCGGACTCGTCGGGCTCGGAAAGATGGGCGCCGGGATGCGCGAGCGTCTGCGCCGCGCAGGCGTCACCGTCACGGGGTTCGACCGCAACCCGGACGTCTCCGACGTGGCGGATCTCCCTGGCCTCGTCGACGCGCTGCCCGAGGGCCGCAGGGTCGTGTGGGTCATGGTCCCGGCGGGTGAGGTGACCCGGACGGTCGTCGCGGAGCTCGGGGTTCTGCTGGGCGCGGGCGACGTCGTCGTCGACGGCGGGAACTCGTTCTTCGGTGACGACCGCACCAACGCGGAGCTCCTGGCGAGAACCGGTGTGGGCTACGTCGACGCCGGGGTGTCCGGCGGCGTCTGGGGCCTCGACAACGGCTACGGCCTCATGGTGGGCGGCGCACGGGCCGACGTCGAGCTCCTCATGCCGGTGTTCGACGCGCTGCGGCCCGAGGGTCCGCGCGACGAGGGCTTCGTCCACGCGGGCGACGTCGGCGCGGGCCACTACGCGAAGATGGTGCACAACGGCATCGAGTACGGCCTCATGCAGGCCTACGCGGAGGGCTTCGAGCTGCTCGGGGCGTCGGGCGTCGTCACGGACGTGCCGGGGACCCTCAAGGCGTGGTCGCGGGGGACGGTCGTGCGCTCGTGGCTGCTCGACCTCCTCGTCGAGGCGCTCGAGCAGGACGCCGACCTCGCGGCGATCGACGACTGGGTCGAGGACTCTGGCGAAGGACGCTGGACGGTCGACGAGGCGATCGACAAGGCCGTGCCGCTCCCGGTGATCTCCGCCGCACAGTTCGCCCGCTTCGCCTCCCGGCAGGTCGACTCCCCCGCGATGAAGGCCGTCGCGGCCCTGCGCGCCCAGTTCGGCGGCCATGCGACGCGACCCGCCGGCCCCGCGGGGCACTGACGGTCCCGTGCACGTCTCCCACCTGTCCCTCACGGACTTCCGCTCCTACTCCCAGGTCGAGCTGCCGCTCGAGCCGGGCGTGACCGCGCTCGTCGGTCCCAACGGGCAGGGCAAGACGAACCTCGTCGAGGCGATCGGCTACGTCGCGACGCTCGGCTCCCACCGGGTGTCCGCCGACGCGGCGCTCGTCCGCGCGGGGGCTGAGCGGGCGATCGTGCGATCGAAGGTCGTCCGCGGCTCGCGCGAGGCGCTCGTCGAGATCGAGATCGCCGCGGGGCGCGCCAACCGGGCGCGGCTCAACGGTTCGCCCGTGCCGCGCGTGCGCGACGTCCTCGGCACGCTGCGCACCGTGCTGTTCGCCCCGGAGGACCTCGCGCTCGTCAAGGGCGACCCGGACGGCCGGCGGCGGTTCCTCGACGAGCTCACGATCCTCGTGCGGCCGCGCATGGCCGGGGTGCTGCAGGACTACGGCCGCATCCTCAAGCAGCGCTCGACCCTGCTCAAGTCGGCGGGGGCCGCGGCCCGGTCGAGCCGCAGCGGCGTCGACCTGCGCACGCTCGACATCTGGGACGCGAAGCTCGCCCAGGTCGGGGCGGAGATCGTCGTCGGGCGACTCGGGCTCGTCGAGGCGCTCGCACCGCATGTGCTCGCGTCCTACGAGCAGGTGAGCTCGGGCCAGGGCGAGGCTGTCCTCACCTACTCCTCCTCGCTCGAGGGTGCGCTGCGCGGCGAGGACGACGGTCGGGGTCGCCGGGCACCCGAGGCGATGGGCGAGCCTGACGCGGACTCGCTCGCCGGCGCCTCGGTCGAGCTCGTCGAGGCCCGACTGCTCGAGGCGATGGGTCGGCTGCGCACCCGGGAGATCGAGCGGGGCGTGTGCCTCGTCGGCCCGCACCGGGACGACCTCGTGCTCACGCTCGGCGGGCTCCCGGCGAAGGGCTATGCGAGTCACGGCGAGTCGTGGTCGTTCGCGCTCGCCCTGCGGCTCGCGTCGTACACGCTCATGGCGCGGCCGCCCGGGCCTGATGCCCCTGCGGCCGCGGTCGACCTGTGGCAGTCGTCGCCGGGTGAGGACGGGGAGCCCGTGCTCGTGCTCGACGACGTGTTCGCCGAGCTCGACACCAGACGACGCGAGCGGCTTGCGGCGCTCGTGGCCCCCGCGGGTCAGGTGCTCATCACCGCGGCGGTGCCGAGCGA
>JAFABT010000243.1 GCA_023425905.1 Actinomycetes bacterium
TGGCGGTCGTCGTCCTCGCCGCGGCCGCCGTCGCCTCGCTGCGCAGCCGCGGGCTGCTCGCCGCGTCCTCGACCGGCGTCGACCCCTTCCTCGCCGGGACGGCGGTCCTCCTCGCCTTCGCCGCGGCCGTCGTCGTCGCAGTGCTCGTCCCGGGTCCGCTGCGCCTCGTCGCCCGGCTCGGCCGACGCACTCGTGGCGTGCTCGGGCCGCTCGCCGCGGCATCGGTCGGCCGGCGCGTGCGGCTGCTTCCGCTCACCGCCCTCACGCTCGGCATCGCGACCGCGGTGAGCGGGCTGCTCGTCTCCGACACGATCGAGCGCGGCCAGGTCGACGCGTCCTGGTACCGCGTCGGCGCCGAGGTACGCATCGACGCGCCGCTCACCCCGGACCAGGTGGCCCAGCTCGCCTCGGCGCCGGGCGTGGACGCCGCCGGGGCCGGTACGCTGCGCCCCTACACGAACGTCCTCACGGCGACGCACACGCAGCAGCTCACCCTCGTCACCCTCGACCGGGGCGGCATCGAGGCGCTCGTCGCAGCCCAGCCGCACGCCGCAGGCGCCCTCGACGTGCTACTCGACAGCGGGGCGACCGGCGCCGACGGCGCCCCGATCCCGATCGTCCTCGACCCGACCGCGGCGCGGCTGCTCGCGGGCGCCGAGACCGGCGCGATCCGCATCGGTCAGGCGACCCTCCCCGTCGTCCCGGTGAGCGACGACGAGCGGTGGCTCACGCTCGCCGGCTGGACCAGCGGTCCCGTCGCCTATGTGGACCGTGCTGCCTTCGAGACCGCGCTCGGCGAGCCTGTGCCGCTCACGCACGCCTGGGCGTCGGGCCCAGGGGCGCGGGCCGCGGCCGAGGGTCTCGACGTCCCCGCCGACGCGGTGCTCTCTCGCGGAGAGTGGCTCGAGCAGATGGCTGCGTCCCCGCTCGTCGGCGGCGTCCTGCTGACGATCCAGATCTCGGTGGTCGCCGTCGCGGTTCTCACCCTCGTCGCGCTCGTCTCGACCGTGCTCGCAGGTGCCCGCGACCGGGGGCAGGTGCTCTCGACCCTGCGGACGCTCGGGCTGCCGGCGCGGTTCGGCTGGCAGCTCGCGCTGCTCGAGCTCGTCCCGCTCGTGCTGTGCGCGCTGCTCGGTGGGATCGCAGCGGCGCTCGTGTCGCTGCTCTGGCTGGGCCCCGTCCTCGGCCTCGAGGTTCTCACGGCGGGCTTCACGACGCCGACCCTCGTCGTCTCGCCCGAGGCGGTGCTCGGCATCACCGGCGGGGTGCTCGTCCTGCTCCTGCTCGCGGTGCTCACCGAGGTGCTCGCGCACCGCCGGGACCGGCTGAGCGAGGTCCTCCGGGTCGGTGACGCCGCATGACCGATCGCCTCACGGGCTGCTGCCCGCACCCGCGGGCCGTGCGGCCCTCACCCTGCCCGACGACCAGGAGGTCACCTCGATGACGACGACCCTCGCCCACCCCGGCGGCCCGGAGTCCGACCAGCGGCCAGGCAGCGCGCTGAGCACCCCAGCGGGTGCCGCGGCGTACGGCGCCTCCTCGCTCATCGTGTGCGACAACCTCGTGCGCATCTACCAGGTCGACGAGATCGAGGTGCAGGCCCTCCAGGGCCTCGACCTGCTCGTCGAGAAGGGCGAGATGATCGCGATCGTCGGCGCCTCCGGCTCGGGCAAGTCGACGCTCCTCAACGTCCTGTCCGGCCTCGACGTGCCCACGGCGGGCGCCGCGGCCGTCGCCGGCCGCGACCTGCTGCGGATGTCCGCCGCCCAGCGGCTCGCCTACCGGCGCGAGGTCGTCGGCTTCGTGTGGCAGCAGACCGCCCGCAACCTGCTGCCGTACCTCGACGCGCGCGACAACGTCATGCTCCCGATGGCGTTCTCGGGGCTGCGACGCCGGGCCCGGGCCGCGCGTGCGGGCGACCTGCTCGACGCGATGGGCATCGGCGACAAGGCGCGCCGGCGTCCCGACGAGCTCTCGGGCGGCGAGCAGCAGCGCGTCGCGATCGCGGTCGCGCTCGCGAACGAGCCCGAGGTGCTGTTCGCCGACGAGCCCACGGGCGAGCTCGACACCGCGACCGGCGCCGACGTCTTCGAGGCGCTCCGGTCCGCCAACCGCGAGCTCGGCGCCACGGTCGTCGTCGTCACGCATGACTCCGACGTCTCCGAGCAGGTGCAGCGCACGGTCGCGATCCGCGACGGTCGCACGAGCTCGGAGGTCGTCCGCCGCACCCACGTCGACGAGTTCGGCGAGCACGCCGTCATCGCCGAGGAGTACGCGGTGCTCGACCGCGCCGGCCGCCTCCAGCTGCCGGCCGACTACCGCCGTACGCTCGGGCTGCGTGGGCGCGTCCGCCTCGAGCTCGAGGACGACCACGTCGGCGTGTGGCCCGATGGCACGCCGCGCCCGCCCGCGCGCCGGCCCGGACGTCACGCGGGCGGCCCACCCGTCTTCCGCACGCCCCCCACCGATGAGGAATGGGCCCAGCACGTCGCCCAGGACGGAGACCTCCCGTGACCGCCGCCGTCGTCGTCGAGCACCTCTCGCGCACGTACCCGAGCCGCGCGGGGGACGTCCACGCGCTGCGAGATGTGAGCCTCACCGTGCCCGCGGGCCAGCTCGTCGCCCTCGTGGGGCGGTCGGGCTCGGGCAAGACGACGCTGCTCAACTGCGTCGGCGGCCTCGACCGCCCGACGTCGGGGCGCATCGTCGTCGACGGCAAGGAGGTGACCGCGCTCAACGAGCGGGGCAGGACGGCGCTGCGTCGCGACTCGATCGCGTTCGTCTTCCAGACCTTCGGCCTCGTGCCCATGCTGTCCGCGGCGGAGAACGTCGGGCTGCCGCTCCGGCTCCGCCGCACCTCCCCCGCCGAGCGTGAGGACCGCGTCGCCTACCTCCTTGACCTCGTCGGCCTCACGGCGCACGCCAAGCAGCGGCCCGGGGAGCTCTCGGGCGGGCAGCAGCAGCGGGTCGCGCTCGCCCGGGCGCTCGCGAACTCCCCGCGGCTGCTCATCGCGGACGAGCCCACCGGCCAGCTCGAC
This sequence comes from Actinomycetes bacterium, assembly GCA_023425905.1. Classification (GTDB taxonomy): domain Bacteria; phylum Actinomycetota; class Actinomycetes; order Actinomycetales; family Cellulomonadaceae; genus JAFABT01. Next base: position 3,039 of record JAFABT010000243.1, read on the forward strand.
GCGGACACGGGCCGCGCCGTCATGGACCTGCTCCAGCGCCTCGTGCGCGCGGAGGGGCTCACGGCACTCGTCTCGACGCACGACCCGTCGCTGCGCGCCCGGGCGGACCGCACGCTCGTGCTCTCCGACGGCGTCATCCACGAGGACCTCGCGCCGGCCGCGCCCGCCCCTGCCTGAGCGCTGCGACGCCGTCGCCCCAGGGCTAGGGTCGGAGCGGACCGGCGCACCGCAGCGTCGGCGCGCCCGGACCTTCTCCGGCCGTCCCGCCAGCACTGGAGCGACGATGACGACGACCGCGCCCGTCCCCGCAGCCACGACGACGCACGCGATCGACAACGCCCGGGCCCAGCTCGCCGGCGCGGTCGAGCGGCTCGGACTGGACCCCGGCGTCCACGCCACGCTGCTCAGCCCGCGCAGGGAGATCAACGTGGCGATCCCGCTGCGGCGGGACGACGGCTCGATCGAGGTGCTCCACGGCTTCCGGGTGCAGCACAACATCTCCCGCGGCCCGGGCAAGGGCGGGGTGCGCTACCACCCGAGCGTCGACATCGACGAGGTGCGTGCCCTCGCCATGCTCATGACGTGGAAGTGCGCGATCGTCGAGCTGCCCTACGGGGGTGCGAAGGGTGGGGTCGCGATCGACCCGCGCCGCTACTCCCAGGCGGAGCTCGAGCGGGTGACCCGGCGCTACACCTCGGAGATCCTGCCGATCATCGGCCCGCAGCAGGACATCCTCGCCCCCGACCTCGGCACGAGCGAGCAGACGATGGCGTGGGTCATGGACACCTACTCCGTGAGCTCGGGCTACACGATCCCCGGCGTCGCGACGGGCAAGCCGCTGAGCGTCGGGGGCTCCCTCGGGCGGGCGACCGCGACCTCGCGCGGCGTCGTGCACACGACCCTCCATGCGCTCGAGGACGCCGGCCTCGACCCCGCCGACGTGTCTGCGGCGGTCCAGGGATTCGGCAAGGTGGGCTCGCACGCGGCGGTGTTCCTCCACGAGGCCGGAGTGACGGTTCGTGCCGTGTCCGACGAGGACGGCGGGGTGCACGCCGACGGCGGCCTCGACGTCCCCGCGCTCGTCGAGCACGTCGCACGCACGGGGTCCGTCGTCGGCTTCTCGGGGGGTGAGCCGATCGACAACGCGACGCTGCTCGGGCTCGACGTCGACGTCCTCGTGCCGGCCGCGGTCGAGGGCGTCCTCGACGAGACGACGGCTGCGACCGTCCGGGCCCGCTGCGTCATCGAGGGCGCGAACGGCCCGACGACGATGGCGGGCGACCGGGTGCTCGCGGACAACGGCGTCGTCGTCGTGCCCGACATCCTCGCGAACGCGGGCGGCGTCGTCGTGTCGTACTTCGAGTGGGTCCAGGCGAACCAGGCGTTCTGGTGGACCCTCGAGGAGATCGAGGGCCGCCTGGCCAGCACGATGCAGCGGGCGTACCGGGCGGTCGCCGACCTCGCGGCCGCAGAGCAGGTGTCGCTGCGCGACGCGGCCCTCATGATCGGGGTGCGCCGCGTAGCCGAGGCCCACGACACCCGCGGCCTCTACCCCTAACCCCTCCTCTCCCCTCCCCCTCACCCCTCACCCACACCGCTGGTCTGTGCCGAGCCCGCCCGTTCAGACCAGCAGGTTCGGCACAGACCAGCGCGCTCGCCGGGTGGGTGGGGAGGCGGGAGCGGGGCGAGGAGTGTCGGCGGGCGGACTCGCGCCGCGGGGGGAGGTCGGACGTGGGAGGATTCTCAGCGACCTCCCAGGAACGTCCTCGATCATGGGAGCACCGATCCGAGCGGCCCGTGCGCCGCGCAATCCCTGGAGTTCCTGTGCGTCGTCGCCATCCCGTGTCCTTCGCCGCCCCCGTGGCCGCCGTCCTGGCTCTCGGCCTCGTGCTGAGCGCCTGCGCCGGATCGACCGGCGGCAGCACGAGCTCGTCCGCGAACCCGTCGGCGTCCGCGTCGGCCTCCGGCTCCCCCGACGCCCAGGCGACGACGGCCCCGGCCGTTCCCGTCGTCGAGTCCGCGGACGGCATGCCGACCGCGACCGGGAAGTTCGGCGAGAAGCCCGAGCTCACGTTCCCGGACAAGGCCGAGGCCCTGTCCTCCGAGGTGCGCGTCCAGGTCCTCGAGGAGGGCACGGGCGAGGTCGTCGAGAGCGGCGACCTGCTGCTCGCCAACTACCTCGGCCAGATCTGGGGCGGCAAGGTCTTCGACAACTCCTACGACCGCGGCGCGCCCGCGGGCTTCCCGATCGGCGTCGGCGAGGTCATCACGGGCTGGGACACCTCGCTCGTCGGCCGCACCCTCGGCTCGCGCCTCCTCGTCTCGATCCCGCCGAAGGCGGGCTACGAGGGCGGCAACCCGAACGCAGGCATCGGCGCGGAGGACATCATCGTCTTCGTCGTCGACCTCGTCGGCTCCTACGGCGCCGACGCGGCGGGCGACCCCAAGGCGACGCCCGGCAAGCCGCTGCCCGCCGACGGCCCGCAGGTCTCCGGCGAGCTCGGCGCGAAGCCCGTCATCACGATCCCCAAGGGTGCCAAGGCGCCGACGAAGACGTCCGTCCACGTCGTCGCGACCGGCACGGGTGACAAGCCCAAGAGCGGCTCGCTCATCGTCCAGTACGCGATCGCGAACTACGACGGCGCCCCCGGGTTCTCCACGTGGGAGCAGGGCGCGCCGCAGCAGCTCGACGTCATCAACCAGGCGCCCGTCCTCATCGGCATCTCGGAGCTGCCCGTCGGCTCGCGCGCACTCGTCCAGGTGCCCGCCGAGGGCGAGAACCCGGCCTACGCGGTCGTCATCGACATCGTCGCCGGCTGATCCCACGCGGACCGGGCAGCGCCCGGCCCGTACGACGAACGGCCCGTCCACCTCGCGGTGACGGGCCGTTCGTCATGCCGGGGCCGGTGCGGCTCAGGCCACCGGCGCAGCGACCTGGGTCGAGATCTGCTCGGCCCACTGCGCGACCTGCTCGAAGTCCCGGTGGTCACCCTGGCGGCCACGGGCGGCGGCGATGATCGCGCGCTCGGCGAGCGAGAGGACGCTCATGTCGAGCCTGCCCGGGAAGTGCCGGTGGCCGAGGGCACCGATCGATCGCATGACGCTCTGCGTGCGGGCCGGGGAGTTCGCGTCCGCCGCTGGCTGACCGGCCAACCCTGAGGAGAACAGCCAGACCTGCCGACGGGAGAGCAGGTCCGCGTTGTCCTGCAGCCACTGGTTCGCGGCCGGCAGCCACTGGCCCGTGTACACCGCGGAGCCCAGGACGATCACGTCGAAGTCCGCAGGATCGACCGCCGGCGGGATCGTCGTCACGTCCTCGACGAGGTGGTGGACGGCGTCGCGGCCGCAGCCGCGCAGCGTGGCGGCGACGGCCTCGCCGATCTCGGCCGTGGAGCCGTGCTTCGACGCGGTGATGACGAGGAATCTCATGGTGGGACCTCCGGGGAACGGCGCGCTCCCCACAGCGACGCCTGCTGTTCTCCATCGTCACGTGGACGGGCTCTCGCGTCGTGGGCCGGAGGTCCTGCGACCTGCCGCGACTGCCTCGGGGAGGTGAGGCGTACGTCTCAGACGGGCTCGATCGACAGCTCCGGGCGCTGGTCGCGGCGCGGCCGACGCGCGGAGTCGGTGTCGCCCGCCGCCTTGAGGTCCGCCCGCAGCTCGCGCGGCAGGGAGAACATGAGGTCCTCGGTCGCCGTCCGGACCTCCTCGACGTCACCGAAGCCGTGCGCGGCGAGCAGCTCGAGGACGTCCCGGACGAGGATCTCCGGCACGGACGCGCCCGAGGTGACCCCGACGGTCACCGCGCCGTCGAGCCAGGCCGGGTCGATCTCCGCCGCGGTGTCGACGCGGTAGGAGGCGCGGGCCCCCGCGTCGAGGGCGACCTCGACGAGGCGGACGGAGTTGGAGGAGTTCGCCGAACCGACCGTGATGACGACGTCGCACGACGGGGCGAGCTTCTTCACCGCGACCTGGCGGTTCTGGGTCGCGTAGCAGATGTCGTCCGACGGCGGGTCCTGCAGCGTCGGGAAGCGCTCGCGCAGCCGACGGACGGTCTCCATCGTCTCGTCGACGGAGAGCGTCGTCTGGGAGATCCACACGACCTTGTCCGGGTCGCGGACCGTGACCTTGTCGACCTCGTCCGGGGAGTTGACGACCTGGATGTGCTCGGGAGCCTCGCCCGCGGTGCCCTCGACCTCCTCGTGGCCCTCGTGACCGATGAGGAGGATGTCGTAGTCGTCGGAGGCGAAGCGGACGGCCTCCTTGTGGACCTTCGTCACGAGCGGGCACGTCGCATCGATCGTCTGGAGGTTCCGGACCGCCGCCGCTGCGTGGACGGCGGGTGACACGCCGTGCGCGGAGAACACGACCCGTGCGCCCTCGGGGACCTCGTCGGTCTCCTCGACGAACACCGCGCCGCGCCTCGTGAGCGTCTCGACGACGTACTTGTTGTGGACGATCTCCTTGCGCACGTACACCGGCGCGCCGTAGTGCTCGAGCGCCTTCTCGACCGCGATGACGGCTCGGTCGACCCCCGCGCAGTACCCGCGGGGGGCGGCGAGCAGGACGCGCTTAGAAACGGGGGTCGCAGTGGCAGTCACGGGCACCATCCTAGGCGAGGGGCCGCTCACGGCCGCTTCGAGCGGGTGTGACGTGCGTGGCGGACGGCCGCGGCACGGCGGGCCCGTCGGTGGGCCGTGACAGGGTGGTCCCGTGGATGTGAGCGGACTCCCGCAGCGCGCGGACCAGACGACGTCGGACCACCCCTGGCCCGTGCGGCACCTCAACCCCAAGATCGCCGACTACGTCGCGCGCATGCCCCCGCTGTGGGTCGAGGGCCAGGTCCTCAACCTCAAACGGTGGAACTCCCTGTTCTTCCTCACGCTGCGGGACACCGACCTCGATGTGTCGATCCCCGTGACCGTCCCGGTCGCGACGCTCGAGCGCGCCGTCCCTGACGGGCAGGTGGTCGCGGACGGCACCCGGCTCGTGCTCCATGCCAAGCCGTCGTTCCACGTGAAGAAGGGCTCGCTCTCGCTGCAGGCGGACGCCGCCCGCCTCGTCGGCCTCGGCGAGCTCCTCGCCCAGATCGAGCGGCTCAAGAGCCTGCTCGGTGCCGAGGGGCTGTTCGCCCTCGAGCGCAAACGGCCGCTGCCGTTCCTCCCTGCTGTCGTCGGTCTCGTGTGCGCGCAGCAGGGCGAGGCGGAGCACGACGTCGTGAAGAACGCACGGGCCCGGTGGCCTGCCGTCCGGTTCGAGATCCGCCGCGTCACCGTCCAGGGCCCGCAGGCGGTCCCGTCCGTGACCGCGGCGCTCGCCGAGCTCGACGCCGACGACGAGGTCGAGGTCATCGTCGTCGCGCGCGGCGGCGGGTCCTTCGAGGACCTGCTGCCCTTCAGCAACGAGACCCTCGTGCGGGCCGTCGCCGCGTGCCGCACCCCGGTCGTGAGCGCGATCGGTCACGAGCAGGACTCCCCGTTGCTCGACCTCGTCGCGGACGTGCGCGCCTCGACGCCGACGGACGCGGCCAAGCGCGTCGTCCCGGACGTCGCCGAGGAGCGCGCCGGGCTCATCCAGGCCCGCACCCGCGCCCGCGCGCTCGTCACCGCGCGCCTGACCGCAGAGCAGTCGGGTCTCGACGCCCTCCGGTCACGGCCTGTCCTCGCGCGCCCCGCGACGATGCTCGAGGCGCACGACCGCGACGTCGACCTCGCACTCACCGCGATCCGTCGTGCGCTCGCGCAGCGG
>JAFABT010000258.1 GCA_023425905.1 Actinomycetes bacterium
CACCTGCCGGTCCGTGCCCGCCCAGGCCTGGGTGCGGCGTCGGCCCGCGTGCTCGTCCGGCGGGTAGCCGGCCGCGCGCCACGCGCACAGATCGAGGACGGGGCACGCCTGGCACGCGGGGGACCGCGCCGTGCAGACGAGCGCTCCGAGCTCCATCGACGCCGCAGCCCAGGCGGCAGCGGCCTCGTCGTCGTCCGGTGCCAGACGCTCGGCGAGCGTGCGCTCGGGCTTGCCGAGCGAGGTTGGTGCCTGCGCGGTGCCGGTGATCGTGCGCGCGATCACGCGTCGGACGTTCGTATCCAGCACGACGGCCCGCTTCCCGTAGGCGAAGGCGACGACCGCAGAGGCCGTGTAGTCCCCGACGCCGGGCAGGGCGAGCAGCTCCGCATACGTCCGGGGCACCTTCCCGTCGTGCCGCTCGACGACGGTGCGCGCGCACTCCTGCAGCCGCAGCGCCCGACGTGGGTACCCGAGGCTCTCCCACGCGCGCAGGACGTCCGCGGTGGACGCGGTCGCGAGGTCTGCGGGCGTCGGCCACCGGTCCATCCACGCGTGCCAGCGGGGCAGCACGCGCGCGACCGGCGTCTGCTGCGCCATGACCTCGCACACGAGGACGCCCCAGGCGCCGCCCGACGTCGCGGCCGACCGCCACGGCAGGTCCCGGGCGTGCTGTCGGAACCACTCGACGGTCCGGTCGACGACGGCCCTGCCCTGAGTCAGCTCGTCGTCCACGACGCCCATCCTCGCTCACGACGCCCGCGTGTTGGACCCCGGCAGGGTGGCGCGGGGTCGTAGGTTGGAAGCGGCAGACCTGCGCAGCCCACGATCCCGCCCACGGGAGCGGGGCCGACGAGAGGGGAGCGACCGTGAGCACGATCCTTCACCCGGTGGGGTCGCAGCCTCGGCGCGTCTACTGGATGCGCCGGCTGGTCGTACTCGGCGCACTCGTCGTCGCGATCGTCCTCGTGTACTCGCTCGTCGCGGGCGGCTCGTCGGGCGATGCGGCCAAGCCCGCCGCGGGTGCGTCACCACGCCCGAGCGCCTCCGCGAAGACGGCGCCGACGGGCGACTGCGCGAAGGGTGACGTGACGATCGCGCTCGCGATCGACCGCACGAGCTTCGCCAAGGACGAGAACCCGAACTTCACGGTGACGATCACGAACACGTCCTCGACACAATGCACGGTCGACGCCGGGGAGGCGTCGCGGGCGCTCGTCGTCACGAGCGGCAAGGACCGGGTGTGGTCGTCGACCGACTGCTCCGCGGGCAAGGCCGACTCCAAGCTGCTGCTCCTCGACACGGGCAAGGCGCACACGAGCGCGGCGACGTGGCCGCGTGTGCGTTCGGACGAGACGTGCACGAAGGATCTCCCCACGCCCAAGCCCGGCACCTACAAGGCCCAGGCGAGCCTCCTGGGCGCCACGTCCGACCAGCTCTCCTTCACCCTCAAGTAACCCCACCCCCCCGCCGACAACGCGGGTCCCGCTGCCGAAGACGCGGGTCCCGCTGCCGAAGACGCGGGTTCCGCCTCCGAGGGCGCGGGTCCTGCTGCCGAGAACGCGGGTCTCGTCGCCGAGAACGCGGGTCCGCGGCTAGACGTACCGCTCGAGGATGCTCGTCTCCGCGAGGCGGGACAGACCTTCGCGGACGGCACGGGCGCGTTGCTCGCCTACGCCGTCGACCGCCATGAGGTCCTCGATGCCCGCCGCGAGCAGGCGCTGCAGCCCGCCGAAGTGCTGGACGAGGCGCTCGACGACGGTGTGCGGCAGGCGCGGGACCTTCGACAGCAGCCGGTAGCCACGCGGAGCGACCGGAGCGTCGAGGGAGTCCGCCGCTCCGGGGAGCTGGAGCACGCGGGAGATCTGCTGAAGGTCGAGCAGCTGGGTCGAGTCGAGATCGGCGAGTGCGGAGCCGGCAGCGTGCACCGCCTTGTCCTTCCGGCCAGGCTCGATGTAGTCGCGGACGATGAGCTCGCGCTCGGAGCCGATGTCCCCGATGAGCTCGTCGAGCTGGAGCGAGAGCAGCCGACCCTCGGTGCCGAGCTCGACGACGTAGCCCGCGATCTCGTCGGAGATCCGGGTGACCATCTCGAGTCGCTGGGCGACCGCGGCGACGTCGCGCACGGTGACGAGGTCCTCGATCTCGAGGGCGGAGAGCGTGCCAGCGACCTCGTCGAGGCGCGCCTTGTACCGCTCGAGCGTCGACAGCGCCTGGTGCCCGCGGGAGAGGATCGTGTCCGGGTCTTCGAGCACGTAGCGCACGCCGTGGATGTAGAGCGCCGCGATGTGCATCGACTGGGAGACCGAGAGGACGGGGAACCCCGTCTGCTTCGCGACGCGCTCCGCCGTGCGGTGCCTCGTACCGGACTCGGTCGTCTCGATCGTCGCGTCGGGCAGGAGCTGGACGGCGGCGCGGACGATGCGGCTCGCGTCCTTGTCGAGGACGACGGCGCCGTCCATCTTCGCGAGCTCGCGCAGCCGGGTCGCGGAGAACTCGACGTCGAGGACGAACCCGCCGGAGGAGATCGTCTCGACGGTCTTGTCATGGCCGAGGACGATGAGCGCGCCCGTGCGGCCGCGCAGGATGCGTTCGAGACCGTCGCGCAACTCGGTCCCGGGCGCCACGGCAGCGAGCGTGGAGCGGAGGAGCTCGTCGGTCGTCGGGGAGGCCACGGGCCGATCCTAGTTGGCCGCACGCGCACAGACGCGGGACGCGCGGGAACGGGTGGCGAGAGGTGTGCGCCCCGGAGCGCTCAGCCAGCCGTCGCCGGCGCCGCGGGGTCGCGCGCGTGGACGAGCGCCTCGACGAGGTCCGCGGCCCGCAGCACCGTGAGCCCCGCAGGTGCGGTGCCCGCGTCCGCGCTGCCGCGCGGCACGACGGCGTGCGTGAACCCGAGCCGCGCAGCCTCGGCGAGCCGACGCCCGACGCCCGTCACAGGTCGGATCTCCCCGGCGAGCCCCACCTCCCCGATCGCGACGAGCCCGCGGCGCAGCGGGACGTTCTCGCGACCGCTCGTCACTGCGAGCGCGAGCGCGAGGTCGACGGCAGGTTCGACGCCACGGGCCCCGCCGACGGTCGACACGTAGACGTCGCAGTCGGCGATCCGCAGGCCTGCCCGGCGCTGCAGCACCGCGAGCACCATCGCGACCCGGGAGGAGTCGACGCCCGACGTCGTGCGTCGTGGAT